>JAAWNI010000013.1 GCA_022798855.1 Lawsonibacter sp.
GACTTCCGCCAGCTGTGGATTACCCGCATCAGCGCCGGCTGCAAGATGAACGGCATGAACTACTCCACCTTTATGAACGGCCTGAAGAAGTCCGGCATCGTCATCAACCGCAAGATGCTGGCTGAGATGGCCGTCAACAATAAGGCTGCCTTTACCCAGCTCACCCAGACCGCCAAAGCGGCCCTGGCTTGATTTGTCGAGCGTCTCTCCGGAGGCGCTCTTTTTTATTTTGGAGCCCTCCGCACGGCGGCTGAACCGCCTTTTTGGGGAATATCACCGACAGCCTGGCGGACTCAAAAATATTTATTTGAAAAAAACGCCCTTTTTCTCTTGACAATCTTCGTCAAATTTTGTATATTATAGCTATATTGAGTTTCTCTCTTTGATATGTCACCATTTTTAATATCGCTGCTTCCTCTATGCGGTCCTATATGAGACATCACATCAGCCATAGATGAAATCCAGCAGAAGTGAGAGGCGAAGGTATTGTCCTGAGCTGTCTTACTCTGCTGTTTTTTATCCCCCTTATTTTTTGGCGCGCGAAGAATAATTGGAGTATTTGGCTTTTTTAGACCCGGTATTGATAAGCCCAAGCTGATTCAACATCTGCCTCATATCGCTTCTGTAAGGGCCCCGCCCCACTGGGGGCGGGGTTCCCCTTACCCAAAATCAGGATTATAGCCATCTTTTCAGCAAGCTCTACGTTCTGCCGCGCTTCTGGCGTTGGGCCGCGAAAATATTCTGCGTGATTTTCTCCTGGTCCTCCTCGGTCAGCTCTAAAAACCTGCACCCATATTCAAACTTGCCGCCGTCCTTCTCGATGACCCGCATTACCTGGCTGAACATGGCCGATTCCGGCCTGTCCTCCATCAGCCGGACCTTCAGCAAAAATTTATCGCCGTCGTGATATCTGAACTCCGAAGCAATGCGGGCCCCGCCCACGCTGATGTTCAGTAGCTTACACGGTTTTTCCCCCATCGCCAGGCCGCTGAACATGGTAGCAGTCGCGTCCAGGTTGGTTTCAAGGCGGAAAAAAGCCCGGTCGTTTTCCACTTTGCAGACCCTCAGCTCCGTGACCGACCACTTGTGCTGGGGCATGGGGGTGATGGCCCCCTCCATGTAGACAGCCTTTCTCTTCCGGTCACTGTATCCCCGTATCTTGACAGGCAGGGGTTCTTCCTCCTGAGGGAGGTCGGACTCCGAATACTGGTGCAGCTCCGCCTGGCTCCCGCGCAGGCCCAGCAGCTTCGCCACGAACAACATGCGTCCGTCCGCGTCCGTCACCTCCACCCGCATCCCGGAGTAGACGTCCAGCTCCTCCTCCGGTTCCTCCTCCTTGACGGGCTCCTCCGCCCGTTTTCCAAACAATTTGAGTAGATTCATAGACTGCCTCCCTATTCCATATGTCTTCCGCTTTCAAGCCGGAGTTAGAACCGATCTTCATAGCGGCAAAATGACCGTTCGGCCGTTCGAGCTTGTGGATACAGGATCTTATTTTTCCCGCATCTGTTTCAGCTGTTCATCGGCCCAAACCACCTGGTTCCTGCCGCCCTTCTTCGCGTCATACAGCATGTTGTCCGCCGCTTTCAGGAAGGAAGCGTAGCTGCTCTCCGACGGGGGGACCGCCGTAATGCCGCCTATGCTGATTGTGACCCATTCTGACGTGGACGGGTCGTGGGGAATGCGCAGGTCCTCGATGGCCTGACGGATCTTCCTTATGTGCTCAAATACCTTTTGGGAGGGGTCCCCGATAATCAGCGCCACAAACTCCTCGCCTCCGTAGCGGGCCAAAAAGTCTGTGCCGCGCTTCAGGTAGGAAGACGCCGTTTTCGCCACCGCCGCAATCACCTTGTCCCCGGCGGGGTGTCCGAATGTATCGTTATACACCTTAAAATGGTCGATATCGAACATGCAGATGGAAAACGGCGCTTGCAGCCGGGTGGCTTCCCGCCACTTCTCCACGCTGTAGCCGTCATATCTGCGGCGGTTGGCGATCCCTGTCATCTGGTCGGTCATGGACTGCCACTCCACTTGTTTCCGGTAGTTGTACAGCTTGATATGGGTGTTCACCCTGGCCTTTACGATCAGGGGGTTGAAGGGCTTTGTGATGTAGTCCACCGCCCCCAGTATCAGCCCCCGCTGCTCGCTGGTCACGTCGGAGAGGCTGGTGATCAAAATGACCGGGATGTTTTGGGTGACGATCTCCTCCTGCAATTTTTTCAGCAGGGTGAAGCCGTCCATCTCCGGCATTACCACATCCAACAGGATTAGGGAGTAATCTTCACTGCTGGCGCGGCGCAGGCCGTCCTCCGCAGTCTGCGCCACGGAAACATCGTACTCATCCGTCAAGATGGCCCTCAGCTGGGCGGCCTGCACCACGCTGTCATCTACGATCAGGATTTTTTCCATTTCTGACACGCTCCTCAAAGAAGGTTGTTTTTGAGATCTGTGCGGAACACCTGGAAGGCCGTCGGGACGTTCGGCGCTCCGGTTCTGAGCCCAGGTTCCCCATGTTCCAGGGGATAAATAAATATTTACTTACCGCCCCATAAAATCCGCCACATCGTGGCAGGATATACGGCATGGAAATAATAAATATTCACTCATGCCTGCGGAAACAAACCACCTGGCGGCGGCTCATCCTCTATCGCTGTTTGGCCGGCTTCTCCAGCCTCAAATAGCCGCTCAGGCCGGTGGCCAGCAGCTGAAAAACCGTATCCTCCGTCTCCTGGTTGTCCGGAAGCAGTCCCTCCACCACATATTTGGCGTACATGACTGTGGTTGTCAGGACATGGAGCCACAGAAGGTCCTGGTTGATGCGGCGCAGGCAGGGAAATGCCTCCATAAACATGTGGACCATTCCGGCGAATGCGCTGAAATAGCTGGCGTCTCTGGCCTTATCGTACTTGGGAAAGGCGGCGCTGTCCCGAAAGCGGTGGTAAAAAACCGTCTCGTCCGGGTGGGCGACCCAAAAGCGGAAGTAGGGCTGCCACAGGCTTTTCACCGCCCCCATGGGGTCGGTCAGCATGGTGAGCGGGTTGAATTTCAGGCGGTCAAAAATCTCCGCGGCCTGTCTGTCCACATAGGTGAAGCACTCCTCGATCATCTGCTCCTTGCTCTCGAAGTAGCGGTACAGCGCCCCGGGGGATATCCCCGCCAGCTCGCTGACATTCTGCACCCGCACGCCCTCCAGGCCGTATTGGCGCACGGCCTTCATCGTAGCCAAGAGGATCCTTGTTTTGGTGTCATCCAAGGCCATCACTTCCCCCAAACACAAGCTGCCGCGTCCATTCCCACGCCGGCCACTCATTATACACTGTTTTCCGCCTGTTTACAATACTGATTTTTCCACCGATGGAAAAATATTCTACAAAAAAACGCGGCCGCCTTTCCAGGCAGCCGCGCTCTTATTACGCTGTTTCGCTCAGTTCATGGGGACCGCCTGAACGCCGGCGGGCAGGGTGGCCACAGGGGCCTTGCTGGTGGGGACGCAGCTCACATCCAGAGCCAGCTCCACGGTGATCTCCTCGTCCTCGACGGACATATCCATCTTAACCGCCACCTTGTCGGGGGCGGCGTGCTCGGTGAGCTTCATGCTGATCTTCTCTGTGGGCTGGAGGGACGCGTCAAATTTGGAGGAATCAAAGTCCACGGTGATGTCGGCGGACACAATGTCGCCCCCCTGCTTGGCCAGCGTGATGGTGATGGGCATATCGGGCGCGCCCTGGGCCACGTAGGTGTTCCCCGTCTGGGTGAAGGCCTGGTCGCTGAGCAGGTCCACATAGATGGAAGCCACCTCGGCCACGGCGGTGTAGCTGTACTCGCTGTCGGTGAGGGGCATGCTCTGAATTACGGTGGTCAGGATCTCTCGAATGCCGGCCTCCTCCAGCTGGTTCAGCTGGGCCATGCTCATGCCGCTGAGCAGCTGGGCCTCATAGGCGCCCAGGTCCAGGGAATACCAGGTATCCTCCTCTTTACCGGTGAATGCCATGGGCAGGCTCAGATAGCACTCCATCGACTCCATATCTATGCGCACCTCGCCCTTCATGTCGGACAAGACGGACAACATCTGCTGTATCATGGCCTGCTCCAGAGGGGCGGTGCCGGCCACACCGGCCAGCTCAGACAGATCGGACAGCTTCAGCTCCCAGGCCAGCTGGGCCTTGGTGCCGCTGGTAACGCCGTTGACGCTGCCCTTGGCGGTGAGGGGCTTGGTCAGGGTCTGGCCGCTCTTGTCCTTGATGCTCATGTCCAGCGTGCCGGCCACGGACATGTTCTTATCCTTGCTCTGCTTCTCGCAGTAGGCGGCGAAATTGTCCATCAGATCGAAGGAGGCATCCCCCATCAGGGCGTCCACGTCCACGATGATGACGGTTCTGGAGCTCTGGTCCCAGCCCACCCCGCAGCCCAGGGCGTCGGCCACAAAGGCGATGGGCACATAGGTGCGGTTGTTCTTGGCGTAGGGGATCACGTCCATCTGGATGGTCCGGACCTGGCCGTCCTCTGTGACAGAAGCCGTGTCCGCCCCCAGCACCATGGACAGGGAGGCGCCGTTTCGCTGGATGGTGATGGTGCTGGCAGCTCCGTCGTAGCCCACCTCGGCCCCCAGGGCTTCCGTCACCGCGTAGAGCGGGACAAAGGTGCGGCCGTCAACGGCCTCGGGGGCGGCGTCGGAAAAGGCCAGCGGCTCGCCGTTCATCTGGACGTTGATGGCTGGGGCGGCCGCGATGAGCGGCTCTGCGGCCAGGGCGGTCCCCGTCAGCGCCGCCACGGCGAAAACAGCCAGTACTACCGCGCTCAAGCGTTTCCATGCTTTCATGTTCAATAACCTCCTCAATATTTTCGTTTCGGGAGCGCTTTCCCGTGTATTTTTTCATTATACCACGAAGCTGTCGGCGATTCAATAGGGATTTATCCCTCATCCACGCCCGTCTTGTAGAAGAAACACTATATAAAATACCGCCAGCCCTCCGGCGTATCGACCCGCCCCAGGGCGGCCCCCATCACCTGCTCCAGGGCCCCTCCGGACCAGACCTCCTCCGGCGCGCCCACCTGGCGGAGCCGCCCTCCGCTGAGCAGGGCGACCCGGTGGGCCCAGCGCATAGCCAGGCACAGGTCATGGAGGACCATCACCACCGCCCGGCCCTCCTCTGCCAGCCGCCGGGACAGGGCCATCACCTCCAGCTGGCAGCCCACATCCAGATAGGTGGTGGGCTCGTCCATGAGGACGGTTTCCGTGTCCTGGGCCAGGGCCATGGCCAGATAGACCTTCTGCCGCTGGCCCCCCGACAGCTCCCGGAGGGGCCGGCCGGCCAGCTCCCCGGCCCCCACCCAGTTCAGGGCCTTCTGGACCATCTGATAGTCCTCCGGGCGGTAGCGCCGGGGGTAGGACAGGTAGGGGAACCGTCCGTGGAGCACCATCCGGCCGGCGGTGATGTTGGGGACCGCCCGGGCCTGGGGGAGGTAGGCCGTCTTCCGGGCGATCTCTTTCGCGGACAGGCCCTCCAGGGGGGCGCCGTCCACCAGGACCACCCCGCCGGTTTTGGGCAGAAGGCCGTTGGCCGTCCGCAGGAGGGTGCTCTTGCCGCAGCCGTTGGGGCCCAGCAGAGCCAGCACCTCCCCGGGACGGAAGTCCAGGTCGATCCCCTCCAGCACCGGCCGGCCGGGGTAGCCGGCCCGGAGATTTCTCAGCTGGATCACAGTCCGCCCCCCCTTCTCTGCCGCAGCAGCAGCCAGAGGAAGAAAGGCCCTCCCGTCAGGGACAGCACCACCCCCAAAGGCAGCTCGAAGGGGGCGAAAATGATACGGGAAGCCAGGTCGCAGGCCGTCAGCAGCAGCGCGCCCCCCAGGGCGGAGGACAGGAGCAGCGGAAAGCTGTCCTCCCCCACCATCCGGCGCATGATGTGGGGCGCCAGCAGGCCCACAAAGCCCAGCAGGCCCACAAAGCTCACCGCCGCCCCCGCCAGAGCGGCCGCCAGCGCCAGCAGGATCAGCCGCAGGCGTCCGGCGGGCAGGCCCAGGCTCTGGGCCGTCTCCTGGCCCAGAAGGAGCAGGTCCAGCTCGTGGGACAGGGACAGGGCGAGCGCCAAGGCGATCAAAATTACCCAAAAGGCGGGGGCCAGCCGGGCCATGGACAGGTTTTTTACTCCGCCGACGCGGAAATCGGTGTAGCCGCTGAGGGCGTCGGGGAAGAAGGTGAGCACCCCGTCGATGCCTGCGCTGAACACGCTGGAGATGGCGACCCCGGCCAGCACCAGGGTGGTCCGGGCGGCTCCCGCCCGCTCCGAGATGAACAGCACCAGCAGCACCCCGGCCAGCGCCCCCAGAAAGGCGGCGGCGGAGGTGAGCTGAGGGGCCTGCGGGGCCAGGGCGCAGCACAGGGCGGTGGCCAGCCCCGCTCCCGAGTTGACCCCGATCACGTTGGGGGCGGCCAGGGGGTTGTTCAGCACCCCCTGGATGATGGTCCCGGAGCAGGCCAGCGCCGCCCCCGCCAGCAGGCAGCCGCACAGCCGGGGCAGGCGGGCGTAGAGGACGATGGAAGCCGCCGCGCCGCGCCCCCGGCCCAGCAGGGCGGCGATGACCTCCCCCGGGGGGATGGGGACGGCCCCGAAGGCCAGACTGGCCACCGACGCCGCCAGCACCAACACAGCCAACAGGGCGATCAGCCCATAGCGGCCCCTATTCCCCACAGAGGATGTCCGCAAGCTTTTCATAGGCGTCCCCCCACAGGGCGTTGGGCTTCAAGCTGTACATCCGCCGCTCCAGGATGTGGAAATTGCCCTCCTTCACCGCCCGCAGGCCGGCCCAGGCGGGGTTGGACAGGAGGGCTTCCTCCAGATTGGCCTGGGCGGCCGCCTCGTCGGTGCCGTGGTAGACGGCAAAGATGAAATCCGGGTCGGCCTGGATGATAGCCTCCAGGCTCAGGTCCTCCAGCAGGCTTTCGTCCTGATCGGCGATGTTGACGCAGCCCAATTCCTTCAGCATAGGGCCCAGCACGTTGTCCTGGCTGTTCTTCACCTTTACGCTGCTCCCCGACACCTGGATGGTCAGGACCGAGGGCACGAAACTATAGACGGCCCTGCGTTCCACGGCCTTGTCTACCTGTTCCTGGACGGCGGCGCCGTACTGCTCAAAATTCTCCGGATGTCCAGTGAGCCGGGTGAAAAGCTCCAGCAGGTCCAGGTAGTCCTGGAAAGAAGACACGTCGAAGTAGGCGGCAGGGATGCCGGCCCGGCCGAACGCCTCCCGCAGCTCCAGGTTGGAGGGGGACAGGCTGCTGGCGATGATCAGGTCTGGCTCAGCGGCCAGCACCAGCTCCACATTGGGCTTCATGGGGGAGCCGATGTTGACGGCATCCTCCGGCAGGTCCAGGCCGTAGGACTCCCAGGCGTCGTTGGCGGTGGCGGCCAGGACGCCCTCCCCTCCGGCCAGCACCCACACGTCGGCAAAGCTGCCGATCATCACCGCCGCCCGCCGGGGCGGGTCGATGGAAAAGTCCTGGCCCAGGGCGTCGGTGAAGGTAATTTTTCCCTCCTCCAACGAGGCGGCGGGCTGGGATTGGTCTACGGATTGGCTCCCCGGTGCGGATTGGACGGGCGGCTCCGCCGGTTTGCCGCAGGCGGCCAGCAGAAGGGCGAGGAGCAAAAATGTGATAAATATGCGTTGTTTCATGGTTCGTTATCCTTTTCGTAGGGCGCGGCGACCCGGCGCGCCGTGTTGTTTTAGGGCGGCGTGCCCGGTGGTCACGCCCTGCACGCAGATTTGGTACAATATTGGTGTAGGGGCGGATACCATCCGCCCGTCTTTCCCGGGCTCTCTCTGCGGGCGCAAATTGTGCGCCCCTACAGAGCATCCCCGGCACGGGGCATAAAATCAGCAACAGTCCCAGTTGTAGAGCACCCGGCTGAAATCCAGCTTCTCCAGGTCGGCCCGGGCGATGAAGAAATTGCACACGCCGCAGTCCCCCCAGAGAATGGAGTAGCCGTTCTCCTCATCCCGCATGGAGTCGATTTGGAGCAGGAGGGTATCAAAGGGGCTGTCCTCGGGCCGGGGGTCCTCCTGGGTGAAGCTGGGGTAGCCCAGCATCCAGTGGCCGCCGTTCATGCAGCCGTCGTCAGTCTCCAGGTAGGACTCGAACAGCTCATCATAGGCGTCCTCGTCCAGAAACTCGTAGGACTTCTTCTCCCCCACGTCCACCCCCATCACGGCCTGGACCGCCGCCCGGAAGGCGTCCTCAAAGACGAAGGAGCGGTCATTGGCGGAGCTGTCCTCCCGCTCCACATGGACGGCCAGCACCTCTTGCAGCGGGCTCTCCGTACCGCTCTCGGCCAGCACAGGCGCGCCCAATGCGGACACCTGCTCCGGGGTGACGCCCTCGTTGATTTGGGGGTGGTAGACCACCCGGTAGTTCTTCTGGTCCGGGGTGTAGGCGAAGTTGCAGCCAAACACCTCGTCCAGCCCGATGAAAAACTGGAGCAGGCCGGTTTTGGGGAAGGGCTCGTCCATGTCCTCACGGCCAAAGTTGATTTGGGCCAGCAGCTGCATGGGCTGGCCCTTCTCGTCCGCCGGGTAGGGCTGGCTCAGGTCCCAGTAGGGCAGGCCGCCGATTTTGCTGTCGGTCAGGCCAGGGGCCACGCCCCGCTGGACCCGCAGGCGGTAGGCGGGGACTTTGGTGCGGGCCTGGATGTCCTCCAGCAGCTCCTCCAGGGGGACGTCCCCCTGGTAGGGCTTCTTCCGGGGCGCCGGGGCGGACTGGACCGGCATGTACTCTTCGACGATGTAGCTGCTGTACTCAACAAATTCAATGCCCAGTGTATCCAGTACATCCGCATGGAGCAGCTGATTCCGGTGCGGCAAACACAGATACCGCAGGGGGGGCAGCTGGGCAAGCAGCGCGCAGTCCCGAAAGTCCGTCCACCCCAAATCCAGCGCTCTCAGCGTTTTACAGCCGGCCAGAAAGGCGTAGTCCTTGTGCCGAAAGCCATGCGGAAACCGAAGGGTGTGCAGCTTGGGCAGCTCCCCCAGCAGGTCGAAATTGCCAGTCTCAATTTCCAGCCAGTCCCCGACCCGGTTGCCGTCCCGCCATAGACCGATATCAGGCCATTTTTTGATGACCTTCACCTTTGTCAGGTCGTAGGGCTTATTGGGAAAGCCCGCCGCGTCCTCGATGGCTTTCAGCAGCCAGGGGTCTATCTTTTTTATGTCCACAAGCGTTCCTCCTTAAAACAGGGCGGCCCGGCCGGGCCGCCCCGCAGTTTCTGTTCTTACAGGTATTTGGCGATGATGGCGTCCCGCTCAGCGGCGTGGTCCGCCGACCACTGCTCCCAGCGCTGTCCGGCGGCCCCGGCGGCCTGGCCCAGCTCCACCAGCAGGGCGGGCAGGTCCTTCTCCAGGACGGCCCCCACCTCCTGGCCGAAGCGGGCCGCGCCCAACTGGTCAGTGCCGTTGAGGAACATCTTAAAGGCGGGCTCGGGCTTTTTGTCCACCAGCTTCACGCCCCCCTGGAAGCCCATGGCCCCCGCCTGATGGGCGGCGCAGCTGGAGGGACAGCCGGAGATTACGATTTTGGGCAGGGCCCCGTCGGGGACGCCGGACTTCCGGACGGCGTTCACAACCGTCTGGAGCACCCCCTGGCTGTCCCGGACCCCCTGCTGGCAGGTGGTGGCGCCGATGCAGGCCACACTGTGCTCAAACTCGGTGGACGCGCTGTCCTCAGTGGCGGCAATCACCTGCTCCGCCTTATCGGAGTCCAGGTTAATGATATACAGCGTCTCATTGGGGGCGATGCGGATTTCAGCCCCGGGAATGTCTTTCAACAGCTCATAGAGCTGGCGGGGCTTTTCCACGGGCAGAATGCCCCCGATGGGGTGGTACTTCACGGCGAACATGCCGGGCTGCTTCTGGGGGATGGCCCGGGGGGATGTGGCTTCCTCCCCACCGTCCAGGCAGACCCAATTGGCGGGGGCTTCCAAATCGGTGAGCTCCAAACCGCCCTCCGCCTTCCGGGCGGCTACATTTTTGAGGAAGGCCTCCTTCAGGCCGTCAGGGCCCAGGGTGTCCTGCATATAGCGGGTGCGGGCCTTGGCCCGGTTCTCATAGTTGCCATGGGCGCAGAAGGTGTCCACCATGGCCCGGACGTAGTACAGGACCTCCTTGGGGTTGACATGCTCCTCCACCAGCACGCCCATGGAGGGCCGGGCCGCCCCCAGTCCGCCGGCAATGCGCAGGGCGAAGGTGCCGTCCTCTTGGGCCAGGAAGCCCATGTCCCGGAAGGCGCTGTGGACGCTGTCGTCCACCCCGTTGCAGAAGGCGATTTTCAGCTTGCGGGGCATTTTGATGTCCCGGCAGATGGACAGAAGGTATTTTGTCACCGCTTCGGCGTAGGGGACCACATCGAAGGCTTCGCCGGGCTGGACCCCGGACAGGGGGCTGGCCATCACGTTCCGGGGGTTGTCGCCGCCGCCCCCCTTGGTGTAGATCTCGCACCCCACCGCTTCCGCCATGAGGGCGGGCACCTGGCCGGCGGCCAGGTCGTGAAGCTGGATAGTCTCGCAGGTGGTCAGCTTCATCCGGCCTACCTTCTCCCGCTCCACCACCTGGGCCAGGAATTCCAGCCGCTCCAGGGTCAGCCGCCCGCCGGGCAGGCGCAGGCGGAGCATGTGCTTGGCGGGGTCCCGCTGGGCGTAGGAGCCCAGGCCGCCGGACACGCCCTTGTAGTCCTTCCGGTCAAGCTCCCCCTTGTCAAAGGCGCTGATCGTCTCTTTAAAGCGTTCGACCTCCCCGCGGAAGGTATCGGTCCACTGTTTGTTCATATGGTTTTCCAGCCTTTCCCTAAATTGTAATCTGTTGTTTACCGGGGGTGTTCCCGGCGGATCATAGATCGGGGCTTGTTTGAAACATGTCAAAACGCCCAAACGGCAAATCTTTTGTCCTTATACTGCCCCAATTTTTCTTGAAATCCACCCAGGATTCCTGCGAAAAATTGTGTTTGTCTAATACCAAAATCTCTCGCCGTTGGGCATATTTCCATGTTTCAAACGGCGCCTAGTTTTCCTCATTATACCAAAAGCAAAACCGGGATACAATCCCTGAGATGTATTTTTGACAGCTGTTTTTCACACAAAACCGCCTGTCCGGGCATAGGCTGAGACGTAAAATTGTTAATACGGAGGGTCGCTTATGACTGCTTTACCGCGTATTGAATATTTCTTGGGGGCCAACGCCCCCACCGGCTTTTACTCCCTGTACGACCACCTGCTCCCCCCGGAACAGGCCAGGGCAATTTATATCCTGAAAGGCGGCCCCGGCTGCGGCAAATCCACCCTGATGCGCAGGGTGGGCGCGTGGGCAGAGGAAGCCGGGCTGAAAACCGAGTACATCCTCTGCTCCGGCGACCCGGACTCCCTGGACGGACTGATCCTCCCCGGAAAAGCCGTGGCCATTGTGGACGGTACCGCGCCCCACATAGTGGTGCCGTAAGTACATTACGGGGGTTTTGTTCCTTTTCTTGAAAGAAAAGGAACCGAAAAGAACTTTGGCGAAAAACTTCGTTTTTCTTCCAAGTTCATCTTAAAACTTCCAGAAAACTTTGACCTCCTGTCGGCCTGTAGTTGGGTCTTTTTCACCGATTTCGATTCGGTCAATCAGCCCGATGACCAACTCCCGGGGGACCGTTTCCAGCTTTAAGAGCTCCTGGGCCCGCTCCAGCAGGCCGACCTGATCCTCTGAATGTTCCCTTTCTGCCAACTCCTCCTGGATAGAAGTAAGCCGCCGCTCCAGGCGGCCTTTTTCATCTAGAAAGGTCTGGTTCAGCTCCACGAACTGGCCCTCGCTGAGGATACCGGCCACCCTGTCCAGGTACAGCGTTTTCAGCGCCTGGCTGCGCTTCTCCAACTGGGCGGATAGGCTTTTTTGCTCCTGCTCCAGAGCCTCCCGGCGGGTGTCCTTCTGGGGCTGGAGGTCATTGGGGTCCAACTGGTAATAAGTCTGAACGTAATAGCGGATACGCTCCGAGATCAGGTCAATGAGCTGGTCCAGCCGTACCGAGTGCCGGGTACACAGCTTTTGACTCCCGCTGTCGGCGTACAGCTTACAGCGGAGATAGGAGCGGTTCCCGTTAGAGCACTTGCTCATGGTGGAGCCGCAGTCGGCGCACTTCACCAGCCCGGACAGCAGATGGGTTTCTCCGGTGCCGTCCGTCCGGGTGCGCAGCTTCAAGCCCCGCTGGACCGCCTCAAAGGTCGCCCGGTCGATGATAGCCTCGTGAGTACCCTCCACCCGATACCATTCGCTCTCCGGTGTATCGATGACCACCTTGGACTTGTAGCTGACCTTCCGCCGCCGGCCCTGGACCATCACGCCGGTATACATCTCGTTCGTCAGGATGCGCCCCACCGTCACCTTGTTCCACAGCCCAAAGTCGTTTTTGACGGGATGGTTGCAGGTCCAGCCCCGCTCCGCCTTATAGCGGGTGGGGTTGGGGATGCCCCGCTGATTCAATAGATAGGCGATGTTCTGCCGCCCGTGGCCCTCCAGCGACCACTGGTATATCTGCCGCACCACCTCCGCCGCTTCGGGATCGGGGATGATGTGGTTCTTGTCCGCCGGGTCCTTCTGATAACCGTAGATGGGAAAGCCGCCGATGTACTTACCCTCTTTTCGCTTCAGGTCGAACACCATACGGACGTTTTCCGACAGGTCCTCTAAATACCACTCGTTCACCAGGCCGTTGATCTGCCGGGCCTTCTTGTTGCCCTTGACCTCGGTATCGGCGTTGTCCGCCACCGCGATGAACCGGATGCCCCAGATGGGGAACAGGCCGTGGATGTACTTCTCTACCAGCTCCATGTCACGGGTAAAACGGGACTGGCTCTTGCACAGAATAATTTGGAACTTTTTCTGCTTAGCAGCTTCGATCATGCGGTTGAAGTCGGGACGCTGGCTGTCTACTCCTGAGTAGTCCTCATCACAAAACAGGCCGTAAATGTCCCACCCGTGGTCGATGGCGTAACGGGTCAGCAGCGATTTCTGGTTCTGGATGCTCTCCGACTCGGGCTGGTGCTTGTCTTCGTCCTCCTTACTCAGTCGTGTATAGATCGCGCAAAGGATTTGTTACACCTCCTTCAAGGCGTAACTGCTCGGTATCATCATACCCTATGAGCAGCTGCGTGGCAAGAAATTATTTTAAATGCCTTTGCCGATAAAACAGCAAAGGCATTCAAAGCGTATGAGATATGTGTAGCAAAATATGAAGCGTCAAATATATCAATAAATTAATTGACATATTTACCGTTAAAATGTATAATAATGATAACAAAGGAGTGTGAGCAAAATGGATGCAATTCGTGGAGCAATTGAAAATACAGTTTCGATTTCCCTGTTTAACAAAGGCCTTGCTGGCAGGATTTTTGAGGATGTCAAGCGTTACGGCGCCAAGGTGGTCATGAAAAACAACAGCGCCGAGTGCGTTCTCATGTCTCCAGAGGAATATGTGCGCCTTATGGATGAGATAAACGACGCCCGCCTGCTGGCAAGGGCCTCCGCACGTATGTCTCATTTTGATCCCGCCAAGTTGCTTTCTGACCATCAAGTCGACGAAGCTTTGGGGCTTTCTCCCGAGGATTACGCTGACACATCCGAGGTGGAGTTCGAATGAGTTGGGAAGTCCGATATTTGCCTGAAGTGCTGGATGATCTTCGAGCGCTGGATGGAAGTCAAAGAATTTTAGTTAAAAAAGCCATCGAAAAAGTAAGAACGAATCCTCTGCCGGATACAGAAGGTGGATATGGAAAACGTCTGGGAAACAGAGACAATACGCAGTTGGCCGGATTCCTAAAGGTCAAGCTGCGCGGGGCTGGACTCCGTATAGTTTATCAGCTTGTCCGTGAAGAAGATCATATGGTACTAATTGTAATCGGAGCACGAAAAGACGATGAGGTTTACCACATTGCCCACAAGCGGATTCAAGAGCACAACTTATAATCGGAAGCAACAGGGGGCAGCACAATCAGTGTTGTCCTCTGTTAATTTCTGTGTTTCCGGAGTTCCTTTGTAAGCCAGGCGTTGACGATGCGGCAAATTATTTTATGGTCATCCCTAAACGATAGTGCGCGGGATTCGTTCAAAATCAAAGCAGAATCTTTCATAAAAATCGCCTCCAGTAAACTGTATGAAACAGAAACTGCAATATATGATTGTAGTGTTGAGACGGATATAGTATGATCAAAGCAATTCTCCAAAATGGTAATAATCACACAGACAATAGATGAACAACCCAATACTACGCTGTCAGAACTCACATAAAAACTAGAACTGCCCATAGGGTCCAAAACGGTACGGCGGACAAGACAAGACAAGTCAAGCAATGGGATATCGTAGAAAAGAAGATGATCCACGTTTCTGAACAGGAGCGGTCCCGATGTGCAAATCAAGCAAGGACAATAGGAGTGAATCTGGCAGACAGTTTTGTGTAAAATCAGACAGGCATCAGACAAGGCGGAGGAGGCAAATCAAGGGAATGCACATGCGGGGTACAGCTCAGCTTAGCCAGGCTTCTCCACTCGTCTCCCATCTCGGAAACACTATGGTCAAGCCGGGTTCGGGCAGCTTGGCGGCTCTGGAACATAAGCTGGGAAAAAACCATTTCTCAATTTCAACATCTGGCCGGATAAGGTACAATAAGATGCGCAAATTAAATAGAGGATAAAAAGAGACATGGTTTGCAGCTCTCTGGTAGAATGAAGTAGGAACACACCATTCAGAGAGGAGACAGTAAACCATGTCAGAGAAGACTGTAATAATACATTTCCCCATTTCAACGATCGATGTAGGGAAATGTTTTTTGATATAGGAACTTATTTCGAGGGATTTTTGCAAAGAGACAGCAGTAAAATAATTTTATGGCAAAACAAGGAGGAAAATTCAAATGAGCGTTGTTGCAATACCAAAATTACTTCATGAACAAAATGCCAAAGATTGGATTGTGCTGTTCAAGGCTCAAAAAATCGAACCAGCCAAATGGAAAAATCAAAACTGGACTACGCAACAGCAAGCGCGCTTGATTACTTTTATGTTACAGGGATTTGCACCTTTTCATATATGTTGTGGATTATTTCAAGGAAAAATCATCCTACTGTACGGTGGTGCAGAGTTATCTCTTTTGACCGATATCATTTCTGATTCAAAAACATTTACTTATCAAGGATCTGAATCATTGTTTCGTGATTTGCCCCACGAGGTACAAAAACGTCTACTGCAAACGCCCATCTCCAGTTCAAGTTGTTACATCGGGACAGAAGAAGATATGCATTTCTTAAAAAATTATTATAGCACAACCCCGGTTGCAATATCCTCTCCTATGTGATAAAGCTCCGGATATACTGAATCTTTGCGTTTCCCCAAGGCCTGTGCATACATGCGAACTTCTTCCAACGCACTGGACTCAATCACCATCTTATGTAAAAATGGAACTCTTTTCTTCATCGCGGTAATCAGACCACCATCATCCACCAAAGTTTGCAAATACGCACGAAATTCGCTATTGTTAAAATAAAACTCTTGCACTTTTGACAGCTCTACATGTTCAAAACCTAAATATCGCTGATCTGTCCGCACACTCATTTGCAACGGACGTTCACACAGGTTAAATGCCAAGAAGTTTCCACTTTGCTTTTGCACTCTAATATTGCTACGCGGTACCTGGATTGCAAGTGGAAGATAGGGCGCTTCATTGCGAAAAATCTCCCGACCTGACACGGAAATCGGATTGACGGCTCGCCAAGATTCTTCTCGCGCAATACATTTGTAAGGTTTTGGCGGGCCAATTATGAAATCGCGAAAGCACGGATCCACTAAGTTGAAATGAGCAGAAAAATTGGGGAGTATGCCCTTTTGAGCTGCCGTCTTATGATTATAGTCGTCATATTCGTCTTCTGTGTTAGCGTACTTAGCAATCAATTCTTTACGTACACTATTATAGATGTATGGCTGAAAGACGTAAATTGCAGCGTTAATCGAAGCCCTATTTATCCCTGTTGTCTGCGCTGTGGCAAAATAAAATGCGATTCCAAGATCATCAGACCAATCCATTAGACTTGTTGGAACAGAATAATGTTGCATATCCGCAATATATTCGATCTGCTCATTATCCCTTTTTAATACCTCATTATGTAACTCTATGGCTCCCTGACTGCGTGCCAAAAAATGTTCCAACAATGTTTTCTGATATACGGGCAACGAACTCATGATATTACGCTTGAAATAGTATCTAATAATGGACGGAAGAAGGACAAATGCTTCGTCTTCATGCCCACGATACCAAAGATGAATGGGAAATTTTCCTTTATAAGGCCGGTACTGATTTTGAATTGCACCCAATGTCTTCCACAACTTATCCCCGGACCGTACGTTCCACTCCACCTCTGGAATTTGATCAACCTGCGTCTCTCGATGCCACTCTTCATCTGGTAGCATAACTGGCCAATCCAACAAATTAAAATCTGGCTGCCTCATTCTGCGCCTCCTCACTATTTATTATAGGAAGCTAGTTGTTCTAAAGTCTCTTGTTTTTGGAAATATTGGATCATCTCGATATTATTCTGGAAAATATCCGAATCACGATTCTTTTTTTCCTCCTGAGACAACGCACACTTCCACTTCTTATAATAGCTAGATAAGATATCCTCACAATTGAGTTCTTGAAGCTTTTCCGTAACCGTTGCGTCCATTTCCTTTAGCTGTAGACAAAAGAGGCGGCGAAACGTATTGTAATGAAACAGATACATCGCAAGGGATTTTCGTGAAGTTTTGAACGCCTCTTGGATTTTGTCGTCATCAATTCCAGTTGCCTGCTTCATCAGTTTAAAATAATTAGGTGCAAACGCATCAAATTTCTCCAACAAGTCCCGCTTATTTGGCATGAATTCACTATTAGGAGAACGAAGATACTGTTTACTTAACAAATAATCACAGATCATCGCAGTGCGACATTGATCTGATTCCGTACGCGGTTCATTCATCATAAGAATATCAATGCGCTGCTGATCTCGAAACACCAAATAGTCTACTGTATCCAGCTTGAAAAGTGTGACCATAAACAGATCCTGGCAAGCTTCCCGGTATGCTTCGCTGAGCATATAACTGAGGGACAGCATCTTCTCTTGATAGCGTGCAATCAGCGGAACCAAATCCTCCTGCAGCAACTGTGCTCTTAGGTCGCTATTTTCTATTCCGATAACAGAATCAATCGTGGCCAAACACCAATTACGATCATCCACAGTAATTTGAGGCAAGTCGTCCCCTACCTGATGTTTGGATGCAGCTTGGAGTTCGCTCAATACATCGTTGGTAGTTTGTAAAATCAAATCCCGTTTATCAAACAAGAAATCACAAATACACTTCAAATTTTTCTGTTCACCTTTAATTTTCAACAAATGCTTGGAAAGCTCAGACTGATACTCTTTCCACTGTGCACATTGCTCCACATTGGAAGATTCGTCCTCTCCAAGCAGATTTTTTTCGCTTATTTTAGTGTGAACTATAAATGAGCAAATCTGAAAAAAGGCAAATAAAGAAGGCATAGCCTCAAGTGTTATTACTTCCGTAGCTAAAGATAGGAAAGCGCCGAGTGGAGGAAAAAGCAGGACACGAGAGGCGGATGATGCTGCAAATTTCGCATGAATGACTGAAT
>JAAWNI010000014.1 GCA_022798855.1 Lawsonibacter sp.
TTGGCGGGTCTTTTTCCGCCATGCTTCGTTGTGATTTCTTGAAATAAAACAATTATTCCTGCGAAATCCCGCCTTGCCTGGTGGAAAAATCCCTCGTCACCCGGTATTCCTCAAGATATTAAACAGGCTCTTACGCTTCCAGGTCCTTTACCAGGGGGGGAAGCTGGGCGATCATATTGTCCATGTCCTCAAACATGGCGCTCTTGGTGGTGCCCAGGCGGCTGGCCCGGTCAATGTGGGTGACCACCGCCTGATACTGCTCCTTGATCTGGTCAAAGAACTGGCGCAGCCCGTGCAGCTCCTGCTGGGACTGCTGGATCACCTTGGATATCTCCGTCTGGACGTACACCGCGCCCTCCGCCGCCGTTGAAATCTTCTGGAAGCTCTCGTCGGTCTGGGCCACGATCTCCAGGTTGGCCCCCAGGGACTCCTGGGAGCTTAAAATGCTGCCGTTCAGGTGGCTGGCGCTGCTCTCCACGTCGCACACGCCGGTGTCCACCTCGCCGGCCAGCACCTTGATCTCCCGGGCCAGCTCCTTGACCTGGGCGGCCACCACCGCGAAGCCCTTGCCCGCTTCGCCGGCCCGTGCCGCTTCGATGGAGGCGTTGATGGCCAGGATGTTGGTCTGGTCCGCGATGGACACGATCTTGCCCATGCACTGTTGGATTTCTTTTATGGCCGCCTGGAGCTGGGCAAAGGTTTCGGCCATCTCCTTATAGGACTCCTGCACCTGGGAGGAGGTGTGCCCCAGCTCCTCCACCTGGCCCTGGGCTTCCGCCACAGTCTCGGCGATCTCTCCCCGGACCTGGACGAACTGCTCCGCCGTCTCGTTGATGTTGGAGAAGGACATCCCCAGGTCCTGGAGCTTTGCCTGGAAGTTGTCCGCCTCCCTCAGCACGCCGGCAAAGGTGGACCCCACCAGCCCCAGCTCCCGCAGGGAGGCCACCTCCTTCTGGACCAGCTCCCGCTGGTAGCCTTTCAGGCTGTCCGCCACATGGACCACCGGATAGAAGCTCTTTTTCTCTTGGGCTTTTACGGGCTTTTGCTGCTTTTTTCCCCCGAACAACATCTTCTATCCCTCCTTACTCAAACACGACGCAGGTCATGGACTGGTTGACGAACCGGTTGTTATAGTGCTCCCCGTATCCCACAAGGCCGGCGTGGCAGCCCAGGGCCGCCATGTCCCGCAGGTAGGCCTGCATATAGCCCCGCTCGGAGAAGAGCTTGTACCGGAACAGGCAGTTGATGGAGAACACGGCGGAGCGGCGGGGGAAGTCCCGGCATATCTGCTGGATCGTCTCCTTGGTAATGGCCTGGTAGTCCCCCAGCTCCAGCAGGATCAGGACGTCTGAGTCGTTGACCTGGCGGAAGCAGGCCAGGGCGTTGCCGTTGACCTCTTTGATGGAGATGATGCAGGTGTCATCGCCGTTTATCTTGCCGAAGGGGTTTTGGAAGGTCCGGGTCAGGATTTCCTCGTCGGTCACGTGGAGGATGTCCTTATAGACCTGCTTGGCGGGCTTTCCGTTCAGAGAGCCCAGGATGTACTTGGCCCGGTCGGTGTCGGAGGCGATAAAGCGGTAATTGCCCAGCTGGTGGTAGATGTTCTCCTTGTATGTCTTCACCCGGCCGTTCTGGTTCCGGACCACCCCGTAGGCCACCGCGTCCTGATAGACCCGCCCGTTGGCGGACACCTTCCCCTGGTCGCCGGTCCCGCCCACCAGGGATATCCCCCGCTTTTTCAGCACCGTGTTGATGGTGGTCAGGACGCAGGCGTCGTTTCCGGCGCAGAAGTCGATCAACACCGTGTCGCGGCCGGAGCCGCCCACCGCCTGCACGTCCTGCTCCAGGCGGTGTATGTACTTCACCGGCATGTCGGACACGTGCTCCAGCACGTTGGCGGCGGCGGCCACGCCGTCGCAGAAGGCGACCACGCCCACGCCGTGCTCCACGACCCCCGTCTGGTAGCTCATGCCGATGCAGCCGATGCTGGGCACCCCAGGGAAACACTTCTCCAACGCCTTTACATGCTCCTCAAACTGGGTGTCGTTTGATAGAAGCATAATAAATTGAGGCTTATACAGGCCTTGAAGGGCCTCGTCCAGATTTCCCCGCTGGCTCATACCAAAAAACTGTTTCACACTGTCGTCTCCCCTTCCCGTTTCAGGTTATTTATTATACTTTAAAGTCGGAGCTCTGTCAACAATAACCAAAACAGGAAATTTTTACCCGTTTGGCGCAACGGGCTCCCGCCAGGGGGCGGCCTTAAACTGCTCCCCCGCCTCCAGCGCCTCTATCGTTCCGGCGGAGGCGTCCAGCAGGTGGGCGGCGAACTGGGCGGAGCGCTCCTCCGGGATCAGCACGGACATCAACACGTCGGCGCCGAAGTCGATGTTCTCCTCCACACCGCCAAAGTGAAATACCTCCCGACGGACCTCGTCAAATTGGGCGTAAGTACAGGGGACCTCCATGGCCACCCAGCGGCGGACCACCGAGATCCCGGCGGCGTCCAGGGCGTCCTTGGCGGACTGGGTGTAGGCCCGGACCAGCCCGCCCGCGCCCAGCAGGATTCCCCCAAAGTACCGGGTAACCACGCAGGCCACATCCGTGACCCCCTCCCGCTGGAAGACGTTGAGCATGGGCTGGCCGGCGGTCCCCTGGGGCTCTCCGTCGTCGGAGTACCGCTCCGTGCCGCCGATGCGGTAACACCAGCAGTTATGGCGTGCGTCGTAGTGCTTCTTCCGCGTCTCCTCGACCCGGGCCCGGGCCTCCTCCTCAGAGCTTACCCGCCACACCTGGCCGATAAACCGGGACCGCTTTTCTATCAGCTCCGCCTCGCTGTGGCCGGTCGGGATATAATACTCCGTCATAGAGCGCCCCTCACCTTTCGATTCCCCCGAGGATCGCCCGGAGCAGCTCATCCCGGCCCGCCCCCTTCTCGGCGGAGAAGGGGATCAGCCGGTCCTCCTCCTCCAGCTCCAGGGTGTCCCGGATGAGCTGGAGGTTGGGCTCAATCTCGCTTTTTTTCAGCTTATCCAGCTTGTTGGCCACAATGACCAGGGGGCAGCCGGTGTCCCGGAACCACTGAAACATGGTGCAGTCGTCGGCGGTGGGCTTGTGGCGGGCGTCCACGATCATCACCCCCAGGGTGAGCAGGTCGGGCCGGGCGAAGTAGTCCTCCATCAGCCGGCCCCACCGGTCCCGCTCCGCCTTGGACACCTTGGCGTAGCCGTAGCCGGGCAGGTCCACCAGGTAGAAGGCCCCGTCGATGTTGAAGTAGTTCACGTGGACGGTCTTCCCGGGGGCGGCCCCCACCCGGGCGAAGTTCTTCCGGTTGAGCAGCCGGTTGATGACCGACGACTTGCCCACGTTGGACCGTCCGGCAAAGGCCACCTGTGGCCGGCCGTCCTGAATGAAGTTTTTCGGGGAGACGGCGGAGAGCACAAACTCCGCCTTTTGAAGGTTGACAGGCATAACAATTCCCCTTTGCGTATGGTCAATCTGTAGGGGCGGATATTATCCGCCCGCAATTTACAGGATGATTCTCGTTGGACACGGGCGGCTGCTAGCCGCCCCTACACGCTTCTTAATCGGATTTTATTGGCTCATGCGGGAGCTGCCCTCCCCCTTGGGGGCGGGGGGCAGGTCGGGCAGGGGCTCCCGCTTCCTGCCCCGGCGGCGGGGCGCGGACACCTCCACCGGGCGGTTCAGGGCGTGGGACAGCACCTGGTCCACCCGCTCCACCAGGATAAACTGGAGGGCCTTGCGCACCGTCTGGTCGATCTCCTCCAGGTCCTTGGCGTTGTCGGCGGGGATGACCACCGTCTTGATGCCGTTGCGGAAGGCGGCCATGGTCTTTTCCTTCAGGCCGCCGATGGGCAGGACCCGGCCCCGGAGGGTGACCTCGCCGGTCATGGCGATCCCCCGGCGCACGGAGCTGCCGGTGAGGGCGGACACCATGGCGGTGGTGATGGCGATTCCAGCGGAGGGGCCGTCCTTGGGCACCGCCCCCTCGGGGAAGTGGACATGGATGTCCCGCTCCTTATAGAAGTCTGCGGGGATGTTCAGCGGTCCGGCCTGGCTGCGGATGAAGCTGAGGGCGGCGTGGGCCGACTCCTTCATCACGTCCCCCAGGTTGCCGGTGAGCTCCACCTTGCCGGAGCCGGGGACCACATTGACCTCCACCTCCAGCAGCTCGCCCCCCACGGAGGTCCAGGCCAGGCCGTTGACCACGCCCACCCGCTCCTCCAGGGCCTGGCGCTCCGGGTGGTATCTGGGCACACCCAGGTACTCCTCCAGGTCCTTCTCGGTGACTTTGATGGCCTTGGCGTCCTCTGAAACCACCTTCATGGCGGCCTTGCGGCAGATGGCGGCCAGCCGGCGCTCCAGCACCCGGACGCCGGACTCCCGGGTGTAGGCGGCGATGGCCTCCCGCAGGGCCCCGTCGGACACCTTGAGCTGGGCCTTCGTCAGGCCGTGGCGTTTCAGCTCCTTGGGGAGGAGGTGCTTTTTGGCAATCTGCACCTTCTCCTCGTCGGTGTAGCTGGACAGCTCAATGACCTCCATCCGGTCCAGCAGGGGCCGGGGGATGGTGTCGGTGGAGTTGGCGGTGGTGATAAACATGACCTGGGACAGGTCGAAGGGGATTTCTAAAAAGTTGTCCCGGAAGGTGGAATTCTGCTCCCCGTCCAGCACCTCCAGCAGGGCGGAGGCGGGGTCCCCCCGGTGGTCCCGGCCCAGCTTGTCGATTTCGTCCAGCAGGATGAGGGGGTTGCAGCTCTGGGCCTGGTTGATGGCGGAGATAATCCGGCCGGGCATGGCCCCCACGTAGGTCTTCCGGTGGCCCCGAATCTCGGCCTCGTCGCTGACGCCCCCCAGGGAGACGCGGGCCAGCTTCCGGTTCATGGCCCGGGCCATGGACATGGCGATGGAGGTCTTGCCCACCCCCGGCGGGCCCACCAGGCAGATGATCTGCCCTTTCAGGCCAGGGGCCAGCTGGCGGACGGCCACAAACTCCAGCACCCGCCGCTTCACCTTGTCCAGGCCGAAGTGGTCCTGGTCCAGCGCCCTCTGGACGGCGGAGACGTTGGCCTTCTCCTTCGTGGCCTTGCCCCAGGGCAGCTCCAGGCAGATATCCAGGTAGTTGCGCAGGACGGTGCTCTCAGAGGAGCTGTAGGACTGCTTGGCCAGCCGGCCCAGCTCCTTGTTCAGCTTCTCCCGGGTCTGCTCGGGGAGCTTGGCCTGGGCGATTTTCCCCCGGTACTCCTCGATCTCGTCGGCTTCCTCCCCCAGCTCGGCCTGGATGGCCTTCATCTGCTCCCGGAGGTAGTAGTCCCGCTGATGCTCGCTCATCTGCTCCCTGGCCCGCTCCTGGATCTCCTGGTCCAGGGTGAGGATCTCCACCTCCCGCTCCAGCAGGCGGAAGAGCTTCTCCAGCCGGCGCATGGGCCGGACCTCCTCCAGAACGGCCTGCTTGTCGCTGTTGCGCATGGGGATGTTCTGGGCGATATAGTCGGCGATGTGCCCCGGGTCCTGGCTGGCCAGCACGTGGACCATCAGGTCGGAAGCCAGCTTGGGGGACAGCTCGGCGTACTCCTGGAACAGGTCGTAGGTGGCCCGCATCAGGGCTTCGGCCTTGGCACCGCCCCGGGCGGGGACCTCCGGAACGGCGATCTCCTGGACCTCCACCTCCAGAAAGGGCTCGGTCCGGGTCAGCTGGAGCATCCTCCCCCGGGTCTTCCCCTCCACCATCACCCGGACGTTGTCGCCGGGCATCCGGAGTATCTGGCGGATGCTGGAGATGGTCCCCACCTGATACAGGTCGTCCGCCCCCGGCTCCTCCAGGTCGATGGCCTTCTGTCCCACCAGAAACACCGGGCTGCCGGTGGCCATCGCCTCCTCCAGGGCCTTGGCGGAGGCCTCCCGGGCCACCTCAAAGTGGATCAGCACGTTGGGGAACACCGTCAGCCCCCGCAGGGCGATGGCCGGCATGGTTGCGGTCTGGAGGATGTCGTATTCTTTCGGCATATTGGTCACTTCCTCTCAGGAACACTTTTTAAAGGCTCCCCCTTTTGGGGGAGCTCAGCTTGTCGAAAAACGCTCTATTGTCCTCAAGGCTCCCTCTTTGAGGGAGCCGGCACCGCCGCGGGCGGTGGCTGAGGGAGTAAAACAGCGCTTTATACAATGTTTCTCCCCCCCGCCACGGCTGCGCCGCGCCACCCCCTCCTGGGGGGCTTTCGCCGCACCCACGGGCCGCAGAGCAGGGCAGACGCCCCGCGCTCGGGGGATTTCAGCTTTGGGGAGCGCGGCGGTCAACGGAATCCCCCCGCCATGCTCCGCACGGCCCTCCCCCCTTTTGCAAGGGGGGCTTTTACCGCGCCCCTGGGCCGCAGAGTAGGGCAGACGCCCCGCGCCCGCTATGGGGCTTCTGCGGGGCGCCTGGCCTCAGTTTTTTAATCAGCCGGCGCGTCCGGGCTTTCTGCCCCGGCTGGGCCGCTCCACCTGGAGGGTGGCCTTGCCCAGCTTGGGCCGCTGGGTGCGGCCAGGGTCCCGGGTCAGCTCCGGGGGGGCTCCCTCCTCCACGCACGGGCCGGTGATGGTTACCTTGACGATAGTGGGGTCGGAGGGGATGTCGTACATGATTTGGTTCATGACCTCTTCCAGGATGGCCCGCAGGCCCCGGGCGCCGATCTCCCGGGCCACCGCCCGGCCGGCCACCGCCTCCAGGGCTTCGGTGGTGAACTCCAGCTCCACCTCGTCGTAGTCCAGCAATACCTGGTACTGCTTGACCAGGGCGTTCTTGGGCTCGGTGAGGATGCGGACCATCTGGTCCCGGTCCAGGGACTCCAGGGTGGCCACCACCGGCATACGGCCCACCAGCTCGGGGATGATGCCGTATTTCAGCAGGTCCTGGGGCTGGAGCTCGGCCATCATCTCCCCCACGTTCCGCTCCTTCCTGCTCTTGATCTCCGCGCCGAAGCCCAGGGACCGCTTGTCCAGGCGGTGCTCGATGATCTTGTCGATGCCGTCGAAGGCGCCGCCGCAGATGAAGAGGATGTTGTGGGTGTCCACCTGGATGAACTCCTGGTGGGGGTGCTTCCGCCCGCCCTGGGGGGGGACGTTGGCCACGGTGCCCTCCAGGATTTTCAGCAAAGCCTGCTGCACGCCCTCGCCGGACACATCCCGGGTGATGGAGGTATTTTCGCTCTTTCGGGCGATTTTATCCATCTCGTCGATATAGATGATCCCCCGCTCGGCCAGCTCGATGTCGTAGTCGGCGGCCTGGACCAGGCGCAGGAGGATGTTCTCCACGTCGTCGCCCACGTAGCCCGCCTCGGTGAGGGTGGTGGCGTCGGCGATGGCGAAGGGGACCTTCAGCACCCGGGCCAGGGTCTGGGCGAACAGGGTCTTGCCGCAGCCGGTGGGGCCCATAAGGAGGATGTTGCTCTTTTGCAGCTCCACGTCCTCCGCCCCGCCGAAGTAGATGCGCTTATAGTGGTTGTACACCGCCACCGACAGGGCCACCTTGGCCTTCTCCTGGCCGATGATATACTGGTCCAGCACGGCGTGGATTTCTCTGGGGGTGGGGATGGCGTCGGGGATCTCCCCTATGGCCGGGCCTCCATCGTCCATCAGCAGGTTCTCGGCCCCCATCGCCTCCATGCACAGGCTGACGCACTCGTTGCAGATATACACGCCGGGTCCGGCGATCATC
Organism: Lawsonibacter sp.; assembly: GCA_022798855.1. Taxonomy (GTDB): domain Bacteria; phylum Bacillota; class Clostridia; order Oscillospirales; family Oscillospiraceae; genus Lawsonibacter. The sequence continues at coordinate 7,712 of JAAWNI010000014.1, forward strand.
CGCTTCACCTGGTCCTGGTGCTTGCCGCAGAAGGAGCAGCGCACACGTCTTTCGTCGTTGATTGCCATGGATACACCTCAATTTCTTGGGAATCCCAAAACTCCGCCGCTCCAGCCGGGGGCGGGAATTCTGGCGTTACCGCCTGTCGATCACCTTGTCAATCAGGCCGTACTCGGCGGCCTCCTGGGCGGTCATGAAGTTGTCGCGCTCGCAGTCGGCGGTGACGACCTCGATGGGCTTGCCGGTGTTATCGGACAAAATCTGATTCATCCGCTTTTTGATGATCTCCAGCCGGCGGAGGTGGATGGCCATGTCGGTGATCTGGCCCTGGGTGCCGGCGGAGGGCTGATGGATCATGATCTCGGCGTTGGGCAGGGCCAGCCGCTTGCCCTTGGCCCCGGAGGACAGCAGAAAAGCCCCCATGGAGGCGGCCATGCCGATGCAGATGGTGGACACGTCACACTTGATGTACTGCATCGTGTCGTAGATGGCCATGCCCGCCGTGACAGAGCCGCCGGGGCTGTTGATATAGAACTGGATATCCTTGTCCGGGTCCTGGGCCTCCAGGTACAGCAGCTGGGCCACGATGAGGGAGGCGGTGGTGTCGTTGACCTCCTCCGACAGCATGACGATGCGGTCGTTGAGCAGGCGGGAGAAAATGTCATAGGACCGCTCGCCCCGGTTGGTCTGTTCTACTACATAGGGAACTAAGCTCATAGTGATACTCCTTTTTCAGTTTAGAGCCTGCACAGAAACGGCCGGGCCTTCCGGCCGGGAATACAGGTTCTGAGATACCAAATTATACCCAAAACGGAAGCGGTTCATTCCGTTTTCAAGATACACGCACACCCGGGGCGGCCGCTGCCGCCCCGGGGCGTCTGTCTGCCTTAGAACCTGTATTCACAACCTCAAACACCGCCCAGCCGGGTCTTTCTCAGCCATACTGCGTTAAATTTTCTTAAAATACATCCAGTATTCCCGCAAAAATTTACCTTGCATGGCGGAGAAATCCCTCGGCTATCCAGAATTTTCGGTTATGAATACAGGTTCTTACTCCTCGGCGGGCTCCTCGGCCTTCTTCTTGGCCCGGGCGCGCTTGGGCTTCTCCTCGCCGTCCTCTTCCTTCTTGGACTCCTTCTTGGCGGCGGCGGCCTTCTTCTTGGCCTTGCCCTCCTTGGCGCTGGACAGCACCAGCTCGCTGGCCTTGCGCAGGACCAGGTCGCTCTTCAGGTTCTCCGGGGGGATCACGGCCTTCACCTGCTCGGCGGGCATGTTGTACTGCTCGGCCAGCTTGGCGACCTCCGCCTCATACTCCTCTTCGGTGGCTTCCAGGCCCTCGGCCTTGGCCACGGCGGTGAGGGCCAGCTCGGTCTGCACCTGTTTCAGGGCGGCGGGCCGGGCGGAAGCCCGCATCATCTCGGCGTTCATGCCCATCATGGACATGTACTGGTCCATGGCGATGCCCTGGCTCTGGAGCCGCATGGCGTAGTCGTCCATCAGGCGGTCCACCTGGACCTCCACCATGCCGTCGGGGATCTCGCACTCCATGTTCTCCACCAGCTGCTCCAGCACGGCGTTCTCAAAGCCGGCCTTGGCCTGGGCCTCCCTGCGGCTCTGGAGCTTCTCCCCCAGGTCCTTGCGGAAGTCGGCCAGCGTCTCGAACTCAGACACGTCCTTGGCGAATTCGTCGTCCACCTCGGGGGCCTGGGCTTCCTTCACCTCGTTGCACTTCACGTGGAAGACCACGGCCTTGCCGGCCAGGTCGGCGTGGTAGTCCTCGGGGAAGGTGATGTCGATGTCCTTCTCCTCGCCGGCCTTCATGCCGATGACCTGCTCCTCAAAGCCGGGGACGAACATGCCGGCCCCCAGCTTCAAATCGTAGTTCTCGCCCTTGCCGCCCTCAAAGGGGGTGCCGTTGTCAAAGCCCTCGAAGTCGATGACGGCGGTGTCGCCCTTCTTGGCCTTGCGCTGGACGCTGACCAGACGGGTGGCCCGGTCGATGTAGGGCTTGAGCTCCTCGTCGATGTCCTTCTCCGTGACCTTAACCTCCTCCTTGGGGGCGGCCAGGCCCTTGTACTCGCCCAGCTTGGCTTCGGGGCGGACGGAAACCAGCGCCTTGAAGGTAAAGCCCTCCTTGCCCACCTCCACAACCTCCATCTTGGGGTAGCCCACGTCGTCCAGGCCCTGCTCCTTCACGGCTTCCTCATAGGCGGCGGGGTAGAGGTCGTTGACGGCGTCCTCATAGAACACGCTGGCGCCGTACATGCCCTCGATGATCTTCCGGGGGGCCTTGCCCTTCCGGAAGCCGGGGACGTTGATCCTGCCCCGGGTTTTCAGATAGACCCGCTGGACGGCGGCTTCAAACTGGCCGGCGTCCACCTGGATGGTGAGTTCGACGGTGCTCTTCTCTTTCTTCTCAACACTGGTGACCTTCATTTGTTCATTTCCTCCTGTCGGCTCCGCCGCCGACCGTTCAGCCGCAGAGTCTTTTTACTTTCGCCACGATATTCTATCAGATACGCGGCCGCTTGAATAGTCTAATTTTGAATTTTCCTCGAATTTTTTTGATTTTATGTCCTTCGGACCCCGGAATCGGGCATTTTGACGGGGGTGGACATGTCCTTGCACATGAAAGGCTCCCTCTCTGAGGGAGCTGCCGCCGCCGCAGGCGGTGGCTGAGGGAGTAAATCCGCAAACCTCATTGCTTTTCTCGTAAAAACTCCCTCCGCCACGGCTTCGCCGTGCCACCTCCCTCTATGGAGGGAGGCTTTCCCCCTACAGGATGCACACCGGTTTAAAGCCCACGTAGTCGGCGGCCACCAGGCGGTAGTCCACCGCCCCCTGCCGCCCGGCAACCGCCAGCCGGTGGCTCCCCCCGTGGAGGTGGCCGTAGCAGCACAGCTTTACGCCGTACCGCTCCAGCAGGTCGATGATCTCCTGGCACCGGTAGCCCTGGTACAGGGGCGGGTAGTGGAGGAAGCACAGCTTCTCCCGCTCCCCCGCCGCTTTCAGCGACGCTTCCAGCCGGATCAGCTCCCGGTTGAAAATCTTGGCGGAGTGCTCCCCCCGGTCCTCCTCATAGAACCAGCCCCGGGTGCCGCACAGGGCGGCCTCCCCGTAAAAATGGCAGTTGTTGTGGAGGATGTCCAGGGTGGAAAAGCCGTTTTCCTGAAAAAAGGCCTTCATTTTTCCGGCGGTGGTCCACCAGTAGTCGTGGTTGCCCTTGAGGAGGAGCTTCCGCCCCCCGGGCAGGGCGTTGAGAAAGGCGAAGTCCTCCCTCGCTTCCTCCAGGCTCATCCCCCAGGACACATCCCCGCAGACCACCACGGTATCCTCCTGGGAGACGGTCTGAAAGCCCTCCCTCAGCTTGTCCACATAGCCCGTCCAGCCCCCTCCAAACACGTCCATGGGCTTGTCGGAGGACAGGGACAGGTGGGTGTCTCCAATGGCGTATAGGGCCATAGGCTCACTCCAGCAGGGACATGACCGCGTCCGCCATGCGCTCCTTCTCCACCACCTGGGTGAACCGGACCCGCTTGTTCCGCAGCCCGGCCAGAGGGGCAGGGGCTGGCTGGCCCGTCTTCGCCGTCAGCTGGTCCAGGGCGTCCAGCCCCTGGGCGATGTCCGCCTCCCCCAGGGCCTCCAGCACGCTGGAGCAGAACTTGAAGGGGCTGGCGGTGGAGGCCACGATGGCCGGGGCGCCGTCCCCCGTCTCGGCCCGGTACTTCTCCAGGGCGGAGAAAGCCACGGCGGTGTGGGTGTCGATGAGGTAGCCGTGCCTGTCGTACATAGAGCGGATCACCCGCTGCGTCTCCTTGTCGTCGCAGAAGTAGCCCTTGAACCGCTTTTGCAGCTTCTCCTTCACCTTACCGCCCACCTGATACCGGCCCACCTCGTTCAGCCGGGCCATGTAGCGCCGCACCTCCTCCGGGTCCTGGGTGATGGAGTACAGCAGCCGCTCCAGGTTGGAGGAGATGAGGATGTCCATGGAGGGGGACATGGTGTTGTAGAACTGCCGGTTCCGGTCGTAGACCCCCTCCCGGATGAAGTCGGTAAGGACGTTGTTGCTGTTGGACGCGCAGATGAGCTGGTCGATGGGCAGGCCCATCTCCCGGGCGTAGTAGGCGGCCAGGATGTTGCCGAAGTTGCCGGTGGGCACGCAGACGTTTACCGCCTGGCCCGGCTCGATCTTCTCGTCCCGGAGCAGGTCGCAGTAGGCGGAGATGTAATAGACGATCTGGGGCAGCACCCGGCCCCAGTTGATGGAGTTGGCGGAGGAGAAGAAATACCCCTTCCGCTCCAGGTCCCGGCGGACCTTCTCGTTGGAGAACAGCTTCTTCACGCCGGTCTGGGCGTCGTCGAAGTTGCCCACCACGGCGGCCACCCCCACGTTGCTTCCCTCCTGGGTAACCATTTGCAGCTCCTGGACCTGGGACACCCCGTCCTTGGGGTAGAAGACCAGAATCTTGGTGCGGGGCACGTTCTTAAAGCCCTCCAGGGCCCCCTTCCCCGTGTCGCCGGAGGTGGCCACCAGGATGCACACCGTCTTGTCCTCCTCCGTCTTCACCAGAGAGGCGGACAGAAGATGGGGCAGCATTTGCAGGGCCATGTCCTTGAAGGCGCAGGTGGGGCCGTGCCACAGCTCCAAACAGTGGGTGCTGCCGTCCACCGTGTGGACGGGGGCCACCGCCGGGGAGTCGAACTTCTCCGGGCCGTAGGCGGCGTTGGCGAAGTCGGTCAGCTCCTTGACGGAGAACTCCTCCAGAAACTGCTTCATGATGTAGACCGCCCGCTGCTGATAGGCCATGGATTTCAGGTCCTCCAGGGCCTTGTTGGGCAGCTTGGGGATGTAGAAGGGGGTGAGCAGGCCCCCGTCCTTCGCCAGGCCCTGGGCGATGGCCTGGGAAGCGGTGTATTGGACCGAATTGTCCCGCGTGCTGATATACCGCATGTTGATCCTTCCTTACTATTTATTGATGGGTCCTATTATGCCAGTTTTTCCCCCGATGGTCAAGGGATTTTCAAGGTTTTTGTAGGGGCGGCCGCTGTAGGAGCGGGCGGATGATATCCGCCCCTACCATAAGGCCCTCCGGTTAAAAGGCGTTCTCCCAATGCAAAATCTCCGGTTCAGCGGTGTGGGCTCCCTGGGGGGCGTAGATTTCCACCACATCAAAGCGGGGCTGGAGCTTAGTGGGGTGCTGGACCAGATAAACCTCAGCGGCGGCGCGCAGCTTTTCCTGCTTCCGCCAGTCCACAGCGGCCCCCGGGCTGCCGTAAGCGTCATTTTTCCGCAGCTTGACCTCCACAAAGCACAGATAGGCCCCGTCCTCCGCGATCAGGTCCAGCTCCCCAAACCGGCACTTCCAGTTGGCCTCAATAATTTGAAAGCCCTTCCCCCGCAGGAGGCCGGCCGCCTGCTCCTCACCCCAGCGGCCCAGCTGGCGGCTCTCCCGGCCGCTCATTGGCCGCTGTCCTCCCGGCCCTCCGAGGGCAGAGCGGCCCGCTTCAAAAAGCTCCGGCGGTGGATGGGACTGGGGCCGTGCTGGGCCAGCAGCTCGTAGTGGAGCTTGGTGCCATAGCCCTTGTGCTTGTCAAAGCGGTACTCCGGGTATTTCGCCGCCACCTCCGCCATAAACCGGTCCCGGCTCACCTTGGCCAGGATGGACGCCGCGGCGATGGACGCTGACAGGCTGTCCCCCTTTACAATGCAGCGGTGGGGCGTGGTGACGGCCGCTGTCCGGCCCCTGTCACGGTTGCCGTCGATCAGGGCGAGGCCCGGTTTGAGGGACAGGCCGTCAATGGCCAGCTGCATGGCCTTCATCCGGGCGCTGAGGATGTCCGTCCGGTCGATTTCCTCCGCGTCCACGAAGGCCACCGACCAGGCCAGCGCCCTGTCCTGAATCACCGGGAACAGGGCTTCCCGCTTCTTCTCGGCCAGCTTTTTGGAGTCGTCCAGGCCGGGGATGTCCGCACCCAGGGGCAGGACCACCGCCGCCGCGTACACCGGGCCCGCCAGCGGCCCCGCCCCCGCCTCATCGCAGCCGCAGACAGCGGCATGGCCCTCCGCCATCGCTTCTTTTTCGTACTGCCAGAAATCCATCGTAACCGCTCCTTTCGTCCCCCGTGGGGAAAGGCCCCTTGCTAGAGGGGGTTGGCACCGCCAAAGAACGGCGCGCCGGGGCCGTCGCGCCCTACAGATTTCCTGTAAACGGAATCCCCCCGCCACCGGACTTTGTCCGGCGGCCCTCCCCCCTTTAACAAGGGGGGCTTGGGTGCTTGAAGCTCCCGGTCCTGCTCCAAAGGCCCCCTTGCTAAAGGCTGCGCCCGCAGGCGCGTTTCGAGGTCAACCGCCGCAACGCGGCGGCTCTTAGACCGAGATGGCTGGCACCGCCGCAGGCGGTGACTGGGGGATTCCGGTTCATCGAAAACCTTCCTTAGGGCCTGTAGGGCCTTTATCTCCCCTGCGGCACCTCCAAAGTAAACCGGCCCAGCTTGCTCCCCCGGTACTCGTCCAGCAGGACCCGGGCCATGCGTTCGGTGTCCAGCTCTCCGCCGGACACCCGCATCCCCCGTTTGGCGGCGCAGGCCTGGAGGAGCCGGTAGCCCCAGGCTACGTCGCCCTCCCCCTCCTCCCGGCCGGGGACCTCCGGGAGCTTGTAGCCCTCCATCAGCGCCTGGGGGTAGCGCTCCCCCAGGAGGGCCATGAAGTGGCAGCCCAGCGTCTCCACGTCCATGATCTCGTCCTTTACCGCCCCGGTAAAGGCCAGATTCATGCCGGTGGCCTCGTCCTCGAATTTGGGCCAGAGGATGCCGGGGGTGTCCAGCAGGTCCAGGCCCTGGTCCACGTGGACCCACTGTTTGCCCCGGGTGACGCCGGGGCGGTCGCCGGCCTTGGCCGACTTCTTTTTGGCCACCTTATTGATAAAGGTGGACTTGCCCACGTTGGGCACCCCCACCACCATGGCCCGGACGGGGCGGCCCACCTGGCCCTTCTCCCGCCACCGGGCGATCTGGTCCCTCAGCACCCCCTGGACCACCGCCGAAAACTGGTTGACCCCCCGGCCGGAGCGGGCGTCCGTCTCCAGGACGGAGTGGCCCTGGCTCCGGAAGAAGGCCCCCCAGGCCTTGTTTTGGGCGGGGTCGGCCTGGTCCGCCCGGTTGAGGATGATGAGCCGGGGCTTGCCGGCGCAGATGGCGTCGATGTCCGGGTTGCGGCTGGAGGACGGGACGCGGGCGTCGATGATCTCCACCACCACGTCCACCAGCTTCAAATCGCCCTCGATCTGGCGCCGGGTCTTGGTCATATGGCCGGGATACCACTGGATATTCATAGGAAACCTCCCAAACTCAAACAGTCATTCGGCCTTTCCGCCGGGGCGCCCGCCCTTTTTCAGCCCGCCCTCCTGCTTCAGGTGCTCCAATCCCAGACGGATCAGCTCCACCGTGGCTTCCGAGCGGGTCTGGAAGCGGTGCTCAAAGCGGAAATCCTCTATTTGCTGAAACAGCTCGTTATCTACAGAAACCGTGTAACGGGGCTTGTCAGTCGCCATTTTTATCACCTCGCCGTTTATTATACATCAGTGAACCAGAGATGTAAAGCATCCGGTGGGGAAATTCGCCCTTGACAGAGAACCACTGAACCGCTATCATGTTAGGTGTACAGATTCAGTGAACCACTTAACCAAATGATAGGAGGTATCATCATGGCATCCCACCGGAAACGCTTTACAATTTCCGTCACCCCAAAAATGGAGGCGGAGCTGGATTTGGCGAGGCAAAGCCGCTACGGCCGAACGACGCAGAACGACATGCTCCGGGACTTGATCCTCCGCGGCCTGGCCGTTCAGAAGCGCGGGGAGGGCGGCAAGTGACCAGCCCCGCGCCCAGAAGCTCCGGGGCGGGTTTCAGACATTTGTAAGAAATATGTCCGCTTTTTTGTAAGAATCATCTGCTATTCTCTCTGTAAATCTTGCAAGGAGGGAATCGCTTTGAGCTTTTTCACACTGAAAACCATCGCCCTGCTGTCCATGCTGTGGGACCACGCCACCCATGTCTGGCCATTGTCCATGACGCTGGAAATGCTGTTCTTCCCCAACGCCGCCGAACCCGTCCCAGCGCTGCTGGCCCTCCAGCGGGCCACCGACTACATCGGCCGCATCGCCGCCCCCATCTTCCTGTTCTCCATCGCCAACGGATACCGCCACACCCGGAATTTCAACCGGTACGCCCTGCGGCTGCTGATTTTCGCCTGTCTGGCGGAATATCCCTATTATCTCCTGTTCGGCTTCCATGGAAACATCATGTTCACCCTGCTGCTGGGCCTGCTCACCCTGCGGCTCATGGACTGGGGCAATGAAAAGCGGGCTGGGCTGGGGTACGCTCTGGCCGCCGGGGTGGTCATTGCCGCTGAACATTTCGCGCTTGCCGAGGGCAAGGGGCGCTACATCCTGTTCATTCTGGCCTTTTATCTTACGGACCACTGGCCCGTCCGGAAAAAGGCCCTGCTGTGGCTGTTCCTCATGCCCCTGTCCCGGTATCAGCTGATCGGGATGTTTTTCTCCGAACAGCTGTTCACCTACCGCTGGTTCCACATGCTGTGCATCAACGCCCTGGGGCCCCTGCTGGGGGTGGCGTCCACCTTTTTCTACAACGGCGAAAAGGGGCGCTCCTTCCCGGGGGGCAAGTACCTGTGGTATGTCTTCTACCCCGCCCACCTTCTGCTGCTGGGGCTGGTCCAACAGGGCATGTAGCGGCAGGTTTCAGAGATTTGTAAGAAATATGGCGGTTGTTTTGTAAGAAACATCTGCTATTCTTTCCCCGCCCAGAAATGAAAGGAGGGCGCGCTATGGATTTTCACGCGAACCAGGGAAAAGAAGTTGTCATTCAGTCCGGCGGACGGGCCTACGCCCGCCACGCCATTGCCACCCACTTTGTCCAGCCCGGCGAGAGCTACCTCGCCCTGATCCGGCGGTACGTCAAGCCCATTTACCAGCCCGGCGACATCCTCGCTTCCAGCGAAAAGGTCATCGCCCTGTGCCAGGGCCGGGTGGTCACCGAGGAGCAGGTCAGGCCCGGCCTGCTGGCCCGGCTCCTCGCCCGCTTTGTCCACCGCACCCCGGCGGGGCCGGGCATGGGCCTGCCCCTGAAAATGCAGTTCGCCATCAACCTCTGCGGCCGCAGGCGGGTGCTGTGGGCCGCCCTCCGGGCCGGATTCGACAAGCTGCGGGGGGTCCACGGCACCTTCTACCGCCTTCTGGACGGGGAGGTCCGGGGGCTGGACGGCTTCTATGGGGAGGACATCCCGGAATACGCCCACATAGGCATCCGCACCCCCAGCCAGCCGGACCAGGTCTGTGACGAGGTGTTCCGGAAGACGGGGGTGTCCATGATGATCGTGGACGCCAACGACCTGAACGTGGAGCTTCTGGGCCGGAGCCAGTCCCTCCAGGCCTGGGAGCCCTCCCGGCTGCTGGACCTCGTCGCCGACAACCCTGCCGGACAGGACCGCCAGCTCACGCCGTTTATTTTAATCCGGGAGGTCTGACCTCTAACAAGGTTATGATGAAAAAGGAGCGGCAAAGCCGCTCCTTTTTTGAATCACAGCAGTTCCTTGACCTTGGCGGCCTTGCCCACGCGGTCGCGCAGGTAGTACAGCTTGGCGCGGCGCACCTTGCCCCGGCGGACCAC
>JAAWNI010000015.1 GCA_022798855.1 Lawsonibacter sp.
GTGGGGCCCTTTCTGCGGGGGCGGGTGATCAACGCGCTGGGCCAGCCCATCGACGGGCTGGAGCCCTTCCAGCGGGGCGACACCTTCTCTGTGGACAGCTCCTACATCAACCCCATGGCCCGCCCCCCCATCCGGGAGCGGATGGAGTTCGGCATCAAGGCCATCGACAGCCTGCTCACCATCGGCAAGGGCCAGCGTATCGGCATCTTCGCCGGCTCCGGTGTAGGCAAATCCACCCTGATGGGCATGATCGCCAAGAATGTGAAGGCCGACATCAACGTCATCGCCCTGGTGGGCGAGCGCGGCCGCGAGGTGCTGGAGTTCATGCAGAAGGACCTGGGGGAGGAGGGCATGCGCCGCTCCGTGCTGGTGGTCGCCACCAGCGACCAGCCCGCCATGCTGCGGATGAAGTGCCCCAGCGTGGCCACCAGCATCGCCGAGTACTTCCGGGACCAGGGCTACGACGTGCTGCTGATGATGGACTCCCTCACCCGGTTCGCCATGGCCCAGCGTGAAATCGGCCTTGCCATCGGCGAGCCACCCGTCGCCAGGGGGTACACCCCCTCCATGTACGCCGAAATGCCCAAGCTGCTGGAGCGCAGCGGAAACTTTGAAAAAGGTTCTATTACCGGCGTCTACACCGTATTGGTAGAGGGCGACGATACCAACGAACCCATCGCCGACACGGTCCGGGGCATCCTGGACGGCCACATCGTCCTGTCCCGGGCCCTGGCCAACGCCAACCACTTCCCCGCCATCGACGTGGGGGCCAGCATCTCCCGCTTGATGGTGGAGATTGTCTCCCCAGAGCACCGGAAGCTGGCCGGACAGCTGAGGGACATCATGGGCGTCTACGAAAAGAACGCCGACCTGGTGTCCATCGGCGCCTACAAGGCGGGCACCAACCCCAAGCTGGACCACGCCCTGTCCAAGATCGACAGCATCAACCAGTTCCTGATGCAGGGCGTGGATGAATCTTTCTCCCATGAGGAGAGTTTGGAGCAGCTGCGGCGTATCTTGAAATAGAAGCCACCCCCTGTAGGGGCGGATGCCATCCGCCCGGTTTCCTGGCCGCGGGCGCATGGCATGCGCCCCTACAGGAGAATTCCCAAAGAAGGAGCGCACAGATAGATGAAAAAATTCCGCTTCTCACTGGAAACTGTCTTAGACTACAAAAACCAGGCCCTGGACGCCCTCCGGGCGGAGCACGGCGCCATTCTGGCCCAGGTCCGGGCCCAGGAAGCCGTGGTGGAGGGCCTGGAGAGGGAGTACAGCCAGGTGGACGGGGAGTTCACCCAGCGCAAGCTGGAGGGGCTGACCGTCCTGGACGCCTTGAACTACGAACAGTACCTGCGGGCGCTGGAGAGGGAGGTCAAGGAGGAGTACCGCAAGCTGTCCCTCCTCCGCCGGCAGGAGGAGCAGAAGCGCGGACAGGTGGTGGAGGCCCGAAAGGAGACGGCCACCATCGAGAAGCTGAAGGAGCGCAAGCTGGAGGACTACCGCAAGGCGGAGCAGAAGGACGAGGAGCTGCGCATTGAGGAGTTCGTCTCCACCACCCGAGCCATGGCGGCCGTCGGGACGTAACAAGGTGGGTTGCACCTGCGGGTGTTTCTCAATATATTGGGCCACAGGAAGGAGGTGAACGCAATGAGCACACCGCTTTCGTTCTGTGACATCAGCGCACGGTATGGGCAGGCGCCCGCCCCCCAACAGACCGTTGAGGAGCAGACCGGCTGGAACCCCAAGCAGCTCTTTCTGGACTATATGCAAAAGGTTCAGGACCAGCGGGAAAAGAACGCCAAGGAGGCGGAAGAGGACGCCCTGATGGCCATGGTCGACGCCATGAACGCTTCGGAGGAGGATAAGGGCAGGACCGAGCAGACCCTGGCCAACTCCCTGGCAAAGGCCGGCAAGGCCATCGTGGACCAGCACGTGGAGGTGCGGCCGGACGGGACCAAACAGGTAACCTTCGTGGACCCCTCCGCCACCCTGACGGTGCAGGCCCTCCTCTCCTGCCTGGGCGACCGGTTCAATTTCGAGGAAGCCGACCAGATCCAGGAGGACCAGGAAAAGGCCGAGGAGCAGAGGACCGAGGAAGAGCGCTTGGAAGCCACAGAGACGCGCGGCCCCAGCGAAACCAGCAGCCCCAATCCCATCGGAAAGGAGGTGTAAGAGACGATGAATGTAACAGACCAGTGGATGCTGGAGCGGATGCAGCAGATGGCGGCCACTATGGCCACCAGCGTGCCCCAGGTGGGGCAGAACAGCGAGGCGTCCAAACCAGAGAAGGGCGACAGCTTCAAGGACCTGATGGACAAGGCCAAGGACCAGAAGGCGGAAGCCCCCAAGAAGGCTGAAACCCAGAAGAAGCCGGAGGGAGCCCAAAAGGCCGACGCGCCCAAGGATGAGTTCCGCAAGGCGGAGATTGTCAAAAACCCGGACGGCACCACCACCGCGAAGGTAGAGCTGACCGCGGCCCAGGCCGCGATGATCGCCGCCGGATACTCCCAGCTCCTGGTGCGGGACGACGGGGCCGTGATGATCGCCACCGCCATCAATGAGGACGGACAGCCGATCCTCCCCGCCATCTACCTGGAGCAGCATGGGAAGAGCACTTTCACCCGGGAGTGGCCCTTCATCCAGAACGGCGATCAGTGGGTGGCCGAACCCAGCGGGGAATTGGAATCCGCTTTGGAGGAGCTTCTCCAGCAGATGGACGACCCCCGGTCGGTGGGTGAAATTATGGACGCGCTGACCGCGAAATTCCAGGAGGCCCAGGGCCAGGGCAAGACGCAGATCGTCATCAGCGAGCCCCAGGCCAAGCAGGCCGACGAGGAAGACCTGTCCGATCTGAGCGGCGGGCTTATGGCGGACAAAACCCTGTTCAAGGACGTAAAGGCGGCCCCCGTGAAGGTGGGCGAGAACTTCCAGCTGGACACCCAGGAGCCCGAAATGGACGCCAACCTGGCCAACGCCATCCGGTATGCGGCCCAGCAGGGCATGAAGCAGATCGAAATCAAGCTCAGCCCCGAGAATCTGGGCAGCCTGACCATCAAGGTGACCCAGGGGATCGACGGCAGCCTGCAGGTTGTGCTCCACGCCAGCAACGCCAAGGCGGCCAATCTGCTGACCCAGCACCTGGACGGACTGAACACAGCCCTGCAGGGCTACGGACAGACCCAGGTCCATGTGGAGGTCCAGCGCAATGAGAACAGCCAGCAGTCCGAGCAACAGCAGCAGCAGGCCAACCCAGACGGCCACAACCAACAGCAGCACCAGCAGCAGCAGCGCCGGCAGGAGGAGGGCCGCAGCCAAGACTTTGTCCAGCGGCTCCGGCTGGGCCTGTACGGCCTGGAAGATTTCATTTGATACGCAGGAGGTAAAACAAAATGGCGGATTCCGCAATCGACGGCATCTTTGATTTAACCCAACGGTATTCCGGCTACGACACCAAAGGCACCAGCAGCACCACCAACACCGACTATGACCCCACAGTAAACTACTGGGCCGAGAAGGAGAAGTACGACCAGCTCTATGAGGACAAATCCACCCTCTCCTTCACCGACATGCTCGGCCTGATGGTGGCCCAGTTCCAGAACCAGACCATCGACAACCAGGCCGATACCACCGACATGATGAACCAGCTGGTCCAGATGAGCTCCATGCAGGCCATGAATGAGATGACCAGCCAAATCAAGGAGCTGACCCTGGCCAACGTGATGGCCTACTCCGCTTCCCTGGTGGGCCAGACGGTCACCATCGGCGTTTACAACCAGGAGACGAAGGAGCTGGAGGAGATCGTCGGCGTGGTGGAGGGCTGCGGCACCTACGACGGCCAGCAGGTCGTTTTCGTCGGCGGCAAGAGCTATCTGCTCAGCAGCATTATGGCGGTAGGCAAGCTGCCCCCCAAGGAGGAGAAGCCCGAGGAGGACGGCGACAAGGTGGAGAATCCTGACGGCGCTGAGAAGCCCGACGGCACCGAGAAGCCCGACGGCACCGAGAAGCCTGACGACAAGGTGGACCAGACCCCCGGCACCGGCACGGAGGGCGCCGATAACAGCGGCGGCGGTGAAAGCGGCAAGGTTCCCGAGGTGGACAACGACAACGCGGCAGGCTGAGCTTTTAGGGGCCGGGAGGGAATCCGGCCATGAGTAAGCGGACAGGAGGTCCGCGGAGAAAGTTGAGGAATCACCATGGCAGAACGCATTACTCCAATCCAGGGCGTGTCCCCGGTAGAACGGGTCCAACAGGTTGGCAGGGCAAGGCCCTCGGCGGCCGGACAGTTTGGCGCTCTGCTGAATCGGGAGATCCAGATCGCGGCGGAGCCGGCGATCTCCTTCTCCAAGCACGCCCAGAGCCGGGCGGAGGAGCGGGGAATCCAGGTGGACGACGCTTTGATGGGCCAGCTGGCCGACTCGGTAGAGCGGGCCCAGGCCAAAGGGGCCACCAACATCCTGGCCTTTGACGCCACCCGGGCCTTTATCATCAACGTCCCCCATGGGCGGGTGATTACCACCATGTCCCAAGAGGAGATGGAAGAAAACATCTTCACAAATATCGACGGCGCTGTACTGCTGAAATAACAGAAAGCAGGACCTTTGCAGGATGCTTTGGCCCCCTGCCCGACTGGCAGGGGACCGGCAGCGCCCCCCTAGAAAAAGGAGTAGATTTATCGTATGACTGGCGCAATGTACGCCGCCATCGGCGGCCTGAAAACCCACATGAGCAACCTGAACGTCATCGGCAACAATATCGCCAACGTGAACACCTTTGGCTATAAGGCCGGCCGCATGACCTTTAAGGAGTCCCTGTACACCACCAGCCGGGCCGGCAGCAACGGCGGCGCCACCGCCGGCGGCAACAACCCCTCCCAGATCGGCTACGGCTGTTCCGTGGGCTCCATCGACCTGAATATGTCCCCCTCCACCTACGCCCCCACGGGCCGCGGCCTGGACGTCTATATGGACGGCGAGGGCTTCTATATGTTCGGCAATAAGGACGATGTCATCCAGGATGCCGGCGACCTGACCAAGCTGAATCTGTCTCGTGTCGGCGACCTGTGGATTGATCCCGATGGCTATATCTGCAACCACCAGGGCGCGGTGCTTTTCGGTTTTGCCCGGGTGCAGAATCCTAATTACGACCCGTCCAAAGGTGAAAGCGGCGACAACCCCAAGACCATTGTCAGTTCCCAGCTGACTCCTCTGCGTGTGCCCCTGTCCGCCGCCCGTCCCACTGAGGAGAACGGCGGCCTGGTGCCCGGGGATGCCACTGCCAATCCTCCCACTGAGGATGTGCTTCGCTGGGAAGAGGGCGAGCCCGTGTATCCCGTTCTGGGAGCCGCAACTGAGGAGGGCTACCACCTGAACAACTATGTGGACCCTGACACTACCAAGGATGGCACCGGCGTCTATGATTACGCTAACCAGGGCGGCGGCACTGGCGGCGGCACTACCACCACTGGAATTGGCTACAACACCAGCCTGCAGGCGGTGGCCAAGAACCAGGACCCCCTGACCAGCGAGACGATGAAAGCCTTGCACGTCCAGCTGAAGAGCGTCTCTGTGGAGAAGAACGGCGCGATCACCGGCCTTGCCCCCAACGGCGACACTGTGGTCCTGGGCTATATCGCCGTGGCCAACGTGGACAGCTCCGACGGCGTGACCCATATCGACGGCCCCTACTACAAGGCCATGGGCGGCGCGGGCAAGATCCGCGTTTCCGCTCTGAACGGCGTGCTGGAAAACGCCTACCTGAGCAACCAGGATGCTAAGGACGATCAGGGCAATGACCTTGATCTCAATCCAGCCAACGCCATCCTCAACGACAAGGACATTGAGCTCATCAACAGAGGCCTGGAAGCTTCCAGCACCGACGTGGCCAACGAGTTCACCGAGATGATCAAGACCCAGCGCGGCTATCAGGCCAACACCCGTATTATCACCGTTACCGACTCCATGCTGGAGGAGCTGGTGAACATGAAGCGGTAAGCGTGGTAACTCCCTCCGACGCCGCCTGCGGCGGCGCCACCTCCCTCGAAGAGGGAGGCTGAGGGGAAGCGCGTAGAAAGGCTCCCTCTCTGAGGGAGCTGTCGGCGAAGATGACTGAGGGAGTAAAAACCTGTTCCCGGCGGGGGCAGCCCCGCCGGGGCGGTTAAAAAATGAAAGGACGGTTTGATCATGATTCAACTGACAAAGAGAAACGGAGAGCGGTTTTTGCTTAACCATCAGCAGATCCAATGCATCGAAATGATCCCCGAGTCGAAGGTAGTCATGATGAACCGGGATTATTTCATTGTAAAGGAGTCCCCGGAGCAGATCATCCGCCGCATCACCGAGTACAACGCGAAGGTCCAGGACGTGCATCGGGCGCTGACCATCGAGGACCGGCGGTAAGCCGGGCAGGGGGCGTATTTGACAGGCGTTAGGGAAAGACGCCATGGGCTGGGGGTCCGAATGGGGCATGACGCCTCTCAAATGCGCCCTGAGACAGAAAAAACATCCCCTGTGGGGAGAGGAGTGGACCAAACGCAATGAATATTACCTATATTATTGGTACTGTAGGCGCCTTCCTGGTTATGATCTTCGGCATGATCTTCGACCTGAAAGGCGATCAGATGATCAATTTCGCCAAGATCGGAAACTTCTGGGACCCGTCCAGCGTTTTCATCGTCATTGGCTGTACGGTCTTTATTTTGGTGGCCAGTTTCCCCCCCAGCGCCCTGAAAGACATCCCCAAGCACTTCAAGGTGGCGATGAACACCAAAAAGTACGACCCCATGTCCGTTATCGAACAGCTGGTGGAGCTGGCCCAGGTGGCCCGTAAAAACGGCCTGCTGGCCCTGGAGGAAAAGGGCAACCAGCAGGAGGACCCCTTTTTTAAGCAGTGCATCATGCTCATCGTGGACAACAACGACGCCGACCAGGCCAAGGAGATCATGATGAACGACATCGAGCAGGCCTGCGCCCGGCACGAGGACGCCGCGGGCATGTACGACAAAGGCTCCGCCGTGGCCCCCGCCTTCGGCATGGTGGGCACGCTGGTGGGCCTGATCAACATGCTGGCCGCCATGGACGTGTCCAGCGGCGGCGGCGACCTGGGCCCCTCCATGGCTACCGCCCTGATTACCACTTTGTACGGCTGCGTGCTGGCCCACGTGATCTTTGGCCCCATCGCCAACCAGCTGCGCAAGCGGGACGAGGAGGAGACGCTCTGCAAGCTTATCATCGTGGAGGGCATCATGTCCATCCAGTCCGGCGCCAACCCCAAGTTCCTGCGGGAGAAGCTGTTCACCTTCATGGCGCAGAAGCAGCGGGACGGCGACGGCAAGAAGCCCTCCAAGGGCGGCGACTAATCCCGCCCTTCTGTGAAGAACTGAGGTGAAACACCGTGGCAAGCATTAAAAAGAAAAGCTCCGGCGGCGGCGGCGCCAACTGGATGGACACCTATGGCGACATGGTGACCCTTCTGCTGTGCTTCTTCGTCCTGCTCTACTCCATGTCCACCATCGACACCAAAAAGTGGGAGTGGATCGTCCAGCAGTTCAACAAGGACTACTCCCCCACCGAGCCGGTGGAGCCGGGCCCCTCTGTCAGCGGCAGCACCAGCGGCGGCAACGAACTGCCCGCCACCCAGGTGGATGAGGCGATGGATGAGCTGTACCAGTTTTTAAAGTCTTACGCGCAGAACAACACAGACGCGTCCATCTCCGTCAGCCAAGGCGACGGCTACGTCTTCATCTCCTTTGACGACGCCGTTTTCTTCGACGGCAACAGCTCCCAGATACGCCCCGAGGGCGCGGCCATTCTGGACGCCCTGATCCCCGCGCTCACCAAGGCGGGGCCCTTTATCGATGAGCTGGAGGTTCTGGGCCACACCGCCCAGGCCACCCCCTACGGGCCCAACCCCACTCTGGCGGACCGGAACCTGTCCTGCCTCCGTGCTTCAGAGGTGGCCAGCTATTTCCAGGACCGGATCGACGGGGAAAGCTTGGACCCCGGCCGGCTGGTGGCCAAGGGCTTCGGCCAGTGGCGGCCTGTGGCCGACAACCAAGACAGCGTCCAGAAGGCCAAGAACCGCCGCGTGGAGATGGTGGTCACCGGCAGGAACCTGGAGGACCACATGCAGGACAAATTCCAGCAGTATTACACCATGTATAAAACCACTACCGGCCAGGCGACGGGCGGCAGTGAATGACGGCCTCCCCCGCGCGGGGCCAAGACCTGGTTATCAAATGAGGGAAGCAATATGGCTGAAGTCTTATCACAAAGTCAGATAGACGCTCTGCTGAACGCGGCCAGAAACGGAGAGTTGGACGTAGACAAGCCGGCGGATAAGTCCTCGGAGCAGAAGTACCGCAAGTACGACTTCTACAGCCCGAGGAAGTTCACCAAGGACCGGCTGAAAATGCTCAACAGCATTTTCGAGAGCTATGCCCGCGTAATCAACTCCCGGATCAACGCCTTGCTCCACACCACCTGCGAGATCGAGGTGGACAGCGTGGAGGAGCAGCGGTACTATGAGTTCTCCAACGCGCTGACGGAGAGCGACGTGTTGGCCCTGGCTAAAATCGACCTGGAGCACCTCCAGGGCGACGACCCCATCCTGGTCCATCTGGACACGCCGGTGGTGCTGTCCATGCTGGACCGGCTGATGGGCGGCGAGGGCGACCCGGACCCTATTCTGTCCAGCGACTACAACCTCACCGACCTGGAACTGAATATGTACGACGACTTGATACGGGACATGATCTCCATTCTGGGCGGCAGCTGGGAGAACTACATCAGCCTCAAATTTGAGTACACCCGAACCGAGGTGAACCCCACCCTGGTCCAGCTCATCGGCTACGATGAGACGGTGGTGATTGTCGGCCTGAACATCAAATTCCCCAACTGCACCGGCCGGATGAGCCTCTGCCTGCCCGGCGAGATGCTGACCAATGTTTTCAGCGAGATCAGCAAGAGCAACAGCCGCCACACCACCGGAGAGGACAAATCGGAGGAGATTTTCGACACCCTGCGGGAGTCCGAGCTGGAGATCGTGGCGGAGCTGGCCCGCACCCGCATCTTACTCAGCGACCTGTACCATTTGAACGTAGGCGACGTGGTGGATATCAAGCGCCCCAAGGACTCCCCCATCTTCCTGAACATCGGCGGGCGGAGGTGGTTCGACGGGCGCATGGGTACCAGCAACAAGCAGGTGGCCGTAAAGATAGGCGAAACCTACTACAAAGCCTAAAAGGAGCGAATCTGGATGGAAGAGAATATTTTTAGCCCGATGGTAATAGACGCCATCGGAGAAATCATGAACATCAGCCTAGGCTCCTCGGCCACCGCGGCCTCCAACATGCTGGACCACCGTGTGGACATCACCACCCCCAGAGTGAGCGTGATCAACGCGGAGGAGTTTACGCTGGGCCGGATCGAGCCGGCTGTGGGCGTGGAGATTAAGTATGTCTGCGGCCTGGAGGGCAGCAACATCATGATGCTCAAGCGCAGCGACGTGAAGGCCATCGTGGACATCCTGCTGGGCACCGAGACGCCCGACGAGGAGTTTGAGCTGAACGACCTGTCCATCAGCGCCGTGTGCGAGCTGATGAACCAGATGATGGGCTCCGCCTCCACCGCCCTGTCCGACCTGCTGGGCCGGATGGTGAACATCTCCACCCCCGAGTCCTTCGAAATGACCGACCTGGACAAGGTGAAGGAGGAGCACTTCCCCGTGACCCACGGCCCGGTGGTGGTGGTCCGGTTCAATCTGACCATTGAGGACGTCATCGACAGCGAGTTTATGAACGTCATGTCGGTGGAGCTGGCCAAGGAGCTGGTTTCCGGCTTCGGGCTGGACCTGGACGACTCCCCGGCCGACGCCGCACCCCCTCCAGCCCCCGCACCCGCCCCTGCGGCGGCCCCCGCACCGGCTCCCGCTGGCGGCGGCGCCACCCTGAGCCAGGAGGAGATCGAGCGGCTGATGTCGGGCGGAGCTGCGGCCCCCGCGCCCGCCCCAGCTCCGGCACCCGCACCGCCCCCTGCGGCTCCGGCCGCCCCGGCCCCCGGAGCGCCCGCCGGCGCCCCGCCCCAGGGGATGCCCCCGGCGGGGGAGATGCCCCCGGGCTACCCCGGCTATCCCCCCTACGGGCAGTACCCCTACCCCTACCCGCCCTACCCCATGTACCCCCCCCAGCCCGCCCCAGCTCCCGAGCCCAAGGTTATCAACGCCCAGCCGGCCCGGATGCAGCCGTTGGATGCGGAGGCCAAGCTGGGCCCGGAGCAGAAGCAGAACCTGGACCTGATCATGACCGTCCCCCTGGAGGTGGCGGTGGAGATCGGCCGCACCCGCCGGAAGATTCAGGACATCCTGTCCTTCTCCAAGGGCTCACTGGTGGTTTTGGACAAGTTGGCCGGCGACCAGGTGGACCTTCTGGTCAACGGCCAGTGCGTCGCCAAGGGCGACGTGGTGGTCATCGACGACAACTTCGGCATTCGAATCACCGAGATCCTGCAAAAGCCGGACATCAACGAGTTGATCCAGGGATAGAACCAGATCCCAGACCTTACATGAAAATAAAAGTAAAATTGTAAAAAGGATGGTTACTATGGCTAAGATTATGATGGTTGACGACGCTGCGTTCATGCGCAAGGTCATCAAGGATACCCTGAGCAAGGCCGGCTACACCGATCTTCACGAGGCTGAGGATGGTGCGATGGCTGTGGAGAAGTACAACGAGCTGAAGCCCGACCTGGTGCTGATGGACATCACCATGCCCAACATGGACGGCCTGGAGGCCTTGAAGGCCATCCGCGCCGCCGACCCCAACGCCAACGTGGTGATGTGCTCCGCCATGGGCCAGGAGACGATGGTAATCGACGCCATCCGCTCCGGCGCGAAGGACTTTATCGTCAAGCCCTTCAAGCCCGAGCGCGTGCTGAAAACCGTCACCTCCATTGTGGGCGACCCCTGATATGCAGTCCCTTCTCTCCGCCCTGGGCATGCTGCTGGCCGTCCTGCTGGTGCTGGCCGGCGCTTACGCCTTTACCAACTGGGCGGGCAAAAATCTGGGCGGCTTTGGCTCCGTCCTGGGCGGAAGCGGCCAGATCGAGGTGCTGGACCGGGCCGGCGTTGGCAAGGACCAGGCCCTGCTGGTGGTCCGGGCCGGACAGCGCTACCTGCTGATTGGCAGCTGCCCCGCGGGGATGACCCTGCTGGCCGAGCTGACCCGGGAGGAGGGGGAGAACTGGAAGCCCTCCGGACCCCAGGCGGGGGCGGAGGGAAAGCGCTTCACGGACTTCCGCGCCCTGTTGGGAAGGCTGAGGGAAAAAGACAATGACTGACTACAGGGCCGCGAAACGAGGTGGGGAAGAATGCTGAACGACGCGCTGATCAATGTAAACGGCGAAAGCGTACAGGCGCTGGAGATACTGTTCTTCACCACGGTCCTGGCGCTGCTCCCCTCGCTGGTCATCATGATGACCTCCTTTACCCGGTATATCGTGGTGTTCTCCTTTACCCGCACCGCCATGGGCACCCAGCAGACCCCGCCCAATATGGTGCTGGTGGGGATGGCCCTGATCCTGACCCTGTTCACCATGACGCCCACCCTGAACGCCGTCAA
Organism: Lawsonibacter sp.; assembly: GCA_022798855.1. GTDB lineage: Bacteria > Bacillota > Clostridia > Oscillospirales > Oscillospiraceae > Lawsonibacter. The sequence goes on from JAAWNI010000015.1 coordinate 11,612, forward strand.
TGAGGAGGCTTTCCAGCCCTATCAGGCTGAGGAGATCACGCAGATCGAGTTCTTTCAGCGGGCCCAGGGCCCCTTCAAGCGGTTTATGGCCCACTCCACAGAGCTCCAGAGCCTGGCGCTGTACTGCAACATGTCGGGCACCCCCGCGCCGGCTGACGAGGAGGAGGCCGTCCAGCTCCCACTGACGGTGATCATCCCAGCCTTCGTCACCTCGGAGCTGAAACGGGCCTTCATCATCGGCTTCCTGCTCTATATCCCCTTCGTGCTCATCGACATGGTGGTGGCTTCCACCCTGATGTCTATGGGTATGGTTATGCTTCCGCCCTCTATGATCTCCACCCCCTTTAAGCTGCTGCTCTTTATCATGCTGGACGGCTGGCAGCTGCTGTTTGCCACCCTGGCGAGCGGCTTCACGTAAGGAGGCAGTATGAATATTGATCAAGTGACAGAGGTGGTGCGGGAAGGCGTCTGGGTGGCCCTAAAGCTGGGCGGCCCCATGCTGATCCTCAGCATGATGGTGGGCGTGTTCATCGCGATTTTCCAGGCCGTGACCCAGATCCACGAGCAGACCCTCTCCTTTATCCTCAAGCTGACAGTGGTGATCCTGGTCCTCCTCGTCGGGGGGGGCTGGATGATGGAGACGCTGTTGGAGTACGCAAGAAAGCTCTTTGCCCTGATGGCCATGCGGTAGAGGAGGAAAGGACCATGGACTGGCCCCAGCTGACCCTGTTTATGTTGATCGCGGGCCGGATGACCGGCTGCGTGCTCTTCAACCCCCTGCTGGGAAGGCGGGGCGTCCCCGGACTAATCAAGGCGGGGCTGATTTTGCTGCTGACCTTGTGCGTCTTCCCCCTGTCCACCCTGCGGACCCCGGTGCCCCAGACTGTGATGGGGCTGTCGCTGGCCTTCCTGCTGGAGCTCTTTTTGGGCTACGTGCTGGGGTTGGCGGTGAATATCTTTTTCTATATCCCCCTGCTGGCGGGCTCCATGATCGACACCCAGATGGGCCTGTCCATGGGCGCCACCTACGACCCCGCGTCGGGCATCCAGGTGACCGCCACCTCCAACCTGCTCAACGTGCTGATGTCCCTGCTGTTTTTTGTGGCAAACGGACACCACACCCTCATCCGCATCCTGGCCGGCTCCGGCCTGGTGGTCCCTTTCGGGGCGGTGGCCCTGGGAGAGGACCTGTACGCGGCTTTGATTAAGCTGTTTATCGACTGCACCATCCTGGGCGTCAAGCTCTGCATGCCGGTTCTGGCGGCGGAGCTGATGGGCCAGGTGGGAATGGGAATTTTGATGAAGGTCATCCCCCAGATCAACGTCTTCGCCATCAACATTGAGTTGAAGGTGATCATAGGCCTGGTGCTGACGTTGGTGCTGATGACCCCGTTCAGCAATTTCATGCTGGACGCGGAGAGGGAGATGCTCCTGGCCCTCCAGCGGCTCCTGCCCCTGATGTCGGGCTGAGGGCGTCAGGCAAATCGGCTGACAGAGGGGGGATCACTCCATGGCCGGCGACTCCAAAACCGAAAAGGCGACACCGAAGCGAAGGCGGGACGAACGAAAAAAAGGCAACGTCCTGATGAGCAAGGACGCCGTGGCCGTGGCCACCCTCATCGGAAGCCTGTTCATGGTCCAGATGATGGGCGGCGCGCTGGTGGAGCAGTTCCACAGCCTGCTGAACGCCTGCTTTGGCTATATCGCCATCGCGGCCCCAGAGATGATACCCACCATAATGAAGGAGATATTTAAAATCACCGTACTCTCCTTTTTGACGATGGCCGCCCCGTTTTTGGCGGTGACCGCCGTGCTGGCGGTGGGCGTAACCTTCTTCCAGACGAAAATGCTGGTGGCCGGGGAGTCCATCCGGCCGAAATTCAACCGCATCAGCCCCCTCCAGGGCTTTAAGCGGCTCTTCTCCCTGCGCAGCATCATCGAGGCCGTCAAAGGGATGCTGAAAATCACCATCCTTCTGGCCCTCATTTTCAACTACTTCCGCAATGTGGCCCTCAGCTTTGCCCGGTTCCTGAATATGGACCTGTGGCAGTCCTGTGCCATCCTCTTCCAGGACATCATCAGCTTGGTGACGCAGATCGCCATTGCCTTCGCCGCCCTGGCCTTTTTCGACTACCTGTACCAGTGGTGGGACTACGAACGGCAGCTGCGCATGTCCAAGCAGGAGATCAAAGAGGAGTACAAGCAGACTGAGGGCGACCCCCAGGTCAAGGGAAAAATCAAGCAGATACAGCGCCAGCGGGCCCAGCAGCGTATGATGCAGCAGGTGCCCCAGGCCGACGTGGTCATCCGAAACCCCACCCACTTTGCCGTGGCCCTGCGGTACAAGCCGGACCAGGACAACGCCCCCGTGGTGGTGGCCAAGGGAATGGACGAGTTGGCCCTGCGCATTGTCAAGGTGGCGGAGGAGCATCAGGTAGCCACTGTGGAGAATGTGCCGCTGGCCCACGCCCTCTATGACCGGGCGCCGCTGGACCGGGAGATCCCCCCGGACCTCTACGGGCCGGTGGCCGAGGTGCTGGTCTACGTGCTGAAGCTGGACCAGGAGGGCAAATGAATTCGATAACAAGGCCCCTTTTGGGCGTTTTAATAGGCTACAGGAAAGGATGACACCATGCGGCGTATATTTCAAAACAGCATAGCGCTTGTGGTAGTGGTCATCGTCATGTTCCTGATTATCCCCCTGCATGAGGGCTTGCTGGATATTCTGATCATCACCAATATCTCCATTTCCATTGTGATTTTAATGGTGACGATGACCATTTCTGAAGCGCTGGAATTCTCCATTTTTCCATCCCTGCTCCTGATAACCACCCTGTTCCGGCTGGGGCTGAACGTCTCCACCACCCGGGCCATCCTGAGCTACGACGGCACCGGCGAGGTGGGCACGGCGGTGATCCGCACCTTTGGCCAGCTGATTACCCAGGGGAATATCGTGCTGGGCATCATCATCTTCTTTATCATCGTGCTGGTGCAGTTTATCGTCATCACCAAGGGCGCTGAGCGCGTGGCCGAGGTGGCCGCCCGCTTCACCCTGGACGCCATGCCCGGCAAGCAGATGGCCATTGACGCCGACCTGTCCTCCGGCCTGATCAACGAGCAGCAGGCCCGGGACCGCCGTGCAAAGATACAGAAGGAAGCCGACTTCTACGGCGCCATGGACGGCGCCACCAAGATCGTCAAGGGCGACGCCACCATGTCGCTGATCATCACCGCCATCAACCTCATCGGCGGCATCATCATCGGCAGCCTGAACGGTGTGGGCGACCTGGGCGCCGTGGCGCAGACCTACTCCATCGCCACCATCGGCGACGGCCTGGTGTCCCAGCTGCCCTCCATCATGATCTCCACCGCCACCGGCATGATCGTCACCCGGTCGGTGTCCGACGGCAGCCTGAACACGGACGTTATCAACCAGTTCGCCCGGCAGCCCCGGGCCATCCTCACCGCCGGCGTGGTGCTGGTTATTCTGGGCCTGATCCCCGGCACCCCCACCCTCCCCCTGCTCATCGTGGGCGTGGGCCTGGCCGTGCTGGGCTATATGATGAGCGGCCGGCTGGAGCGGCAGACGGCGGAGGCGATGGCGCAGCCGGAGGAGCCGCCGGAGGCCGACATAGCCGCCACCCCCAGCGAGACCGACTACTACAAGGATATCAACAACGTCTACGGGCTGCTCACAGTGGACCCCATTGAGATGGAGTTCGGCTACAGCCTGATCCCCCTGGTGGACGAGAGCAGCGGCGGCAAGCTGATCAGCCGCATCGTGATTTTCCGCCGCCAGTATGCCCAGGACATGGGCTTCGTCATCCCCTCCATCCGCCTGCACGACTCCTCCGCCCTGGGCACCAACCAGTATGTGGTGAAGATCAAGGGTGAGGAGGTGGCCCGGGGCGAAATCCTGGTGGATTACTACCTGGCCCTGGAGCCCACCAGCCCCGGCGGCGAGATCGACGGCATCGAGACTATCGAGCCGGCCTACGGCATCCCCTCCCGGTGGATACTGCCGGAGAACAAGGAGATGGCGGAAATCTACGGCTACACCGTCATCGACCCCCTGTCCGTTATGCAGACCCATATGAGCGAGGTGGTCCGCCGCCACGCCTACGAGCTGCTGGGCCGGGCGGAGGTAATCCAGCTGGTGGAGAACCTGAAAAAGACCGCCCCCGAGCTGGTGGAGGAGGCCATCCCCAACTTCCTGACCTACGCCAACCTGGAGCGCATCCTGCGCAGCCTCCTGAAGGAGGGGGTCCCCATCCGGGACCTGGCCACCATTCTGGAGACGGCGGTGGACTCCCTGGCCACCACCAAGGACCTGGACATGGTCACCGAGAACATTCGGGTGGCCCTGAGCCGCACCATCACCCGCCGCTTCTGCGAGCACGGGCAGCTCCGGGTGGTCACCCTGGACGCCGAGGTGGAGAAGCGCGTCATCAACTCCCTGAGCAAGAACGAGCAGGGCATCTATCTGGCCATGGGCCCCGACCTGATGCAGAACATCATCACCCAGCTGGCCGACTACCTGAAAAAATTCAACGACCTGTCCCAGACCCCCATCGTCCTCACCAGCCAGGTCATCCGCATTTACCTGAGCCGGATGCTGGCCCAGTTCTACCCCGGCGTCTATGTGCTCTCCTTTAACGAGATCACCAGCGATGTCCAGATACAGTCCCTGGGCAACATCACGCTGGACTCCGCCCAGGCCAGGCCGGCAAGAAAGGCGGCCGCGGTATGAGCGGCCAGGCGCTTTCCCGAGAGGGCGGGGCCTGGACCCAGGAGGAGCTGGAAGCGCTGTCCCCGGAGGAGCTGTTCCAGGCCTATAAGGCCACTGGCGACCCGGAGCTGAAATGGCCGCTGGTCATGCGGTACGTGGGGCTGGTGCGGTCCATCGCCCTCCAGGTGCGGGACGTCTACAGCAGCTTCGCCCAGGTGGACGACATCGTCAACGAGGGGCTGCTCACCCTGGCCAGCGCGGTGGATAAGTTCGACCCCGGCAAGGGGATCAAGTTCGAGACGTATGTCTCCAAGCGCATCCGGGGGGCGGTGATCGACCTGGCCCGGCGGCAGGACTGGGTGCCCCGCAGCGTGCGGCGGAAGGCCCGGGACATCGACCAGGCCAGCAGCGAGC
>JAAWNI010000016.1 GCA_022798855.1 Lawsonibacter sp.
GCCAACGACTTTGTCTGGGGCCCCATCATGCTGGCCCTGCTGGTGGGCACCGGCGTGTTCCTCACATTCCGCACCGGCTGGCTCCAGGTGCGCCGGTTCGGCTATATTATGAAGAACACCATCGGCTCGCTGTTCGGCGGAAAGGGGCGCAAGGACCATGGAAGCAACCTGTCCCCCTTCCAGGCGGTGACCACCGCCCTGGCCGGCACTGTGGGCACCGGCAACATCGCCGGCGTCACCGGGGCCATCTTCATCGGCGGGCCGGGGGCCGTGTTCTGGATGTGGGTGTCCGCCTTTTTCGGCATGTGCACCAAGTACTCCGAGATCGCCTTGGCTATGAAATTCCGCAACACCGACGCCAACGGCGTCCACAAGGGCGGCCCCATGTACTACATCGAGAACGGCCTGGGCAAGAGCTGGAAGTGGCTGGCCGTGGTCTTTGCCCTTCTAGGCGGCCTGGCCTCCTTCGGCATCGGCAACATCGCCCAGTCCAGTGAGATTTCCGGCGCACTCAACGGCCTGTTCGGCCTGGACCCCCTGGCCAGCGGCATACTCCTTACCGTCCTGGTGGCGGTGGTGGTCATCGGCGGCGTGAAGCGCATCGGCCAGGTCACCTCCCTGCTGGTCCCCTTTATGTCCGTGTTCTATGTGGCGGCCGGCGTTGTCGTCATCGCTATGCGCATCACCGATATCCCCGCCGTCTTTCAAGCTATCTTTACCAGCGCTTTCAGCTTTGAAGCCGTGGGCGGCGGCGTCTTCGGCTACGCCATCATGGTGGCTATGAAGAACGGCTTCGCCCGGGGCGTCTTCTCCAACGAGGCCGGCTTGGGCTCCGCCCCCATCGCCCACGCCGCCTCCTCCACTGAGGACCCCGTCGAGCAGGCCATCTGGGGGGTGTTCGAGGTCTTCTTCGACACCATCGTTATCTGCTCCATCACTGCCTTCACCGTGCTGCTGTCCGGCTTTGAGCTGGGCGAGGCCTCCCTGGAGGCCTTCGGCACCAAGGGGTCCGCCGCCGTGGCCGCCTTTAACTCCATCCTCCCCGGCACCCTGGGCGGCACCATTATCCAGATCAGCCTGATCTTCTTCGCCCTGTCCACCATCCTCAGCTGGAGCTACTACGGCGAGCGCTGCTGGGGTTATATCTCCAAGGACAATAAGATTTTTGTCTCCGTCTATAAGGTGGTTTTTGTCCTGTTCTGCATCGTGGGCGCTACCGGCTCCGGCCAGCTCATGTGGGATATCTCCGACACCCTCAACGGCGCCATGGCTATCCCCAACTTGGTCGCCCTGCTCCTCCTGTCTGGTGCCGTGGCCTCCATCACGAAGGACTATTTTAAGGGCAAGTAACTTCTGTTAGTCCTGTCCAATCCGTGAAACTGAAGACTTGGCTTCTCTTGAATTAAGGGCGTAAAATTGGCGTCGATGGAAAAACAATTGGCAGCGTTAAATTTGTCGGGAGCCGCCTGTGAAGGGTGGCTCCCCGCTTTTTCTTGATATCCTGAACCCCAAAAAACGGCCCCGCTATAACTGATAGCGGGGGCTTGTATTCTATTCCCCCTCTATGGTATTATCTCCACTGGTGATATTGCTTGCTATGCCATTGTAGAGGTCGAAAACACTGGAAATGTCGATTTGTACTTAAAAGACGCCTCCTTCGACTTTGAGGACGAGAGCGGGAAGCTTTTGGCTACATATTCTTCTATGATCAGCGCGGACCCGGAAATCGTTGCTCCTGGAGAAAAGGGCTATTTCTACTGCAATATGGCAACAATCAAAGGCGATATTACCGAAAATACGGAATATGTGTTTAAACCGGCTCTCAAAATTGAGAAATCAAAAAACAGCATTATTCGGTACAATATATCCGATCTGTCAATTTCCGAAGGAGATTTCTTGTCACCATTTAATATCATTGGCCGCATTGATAACAACACAGACGAGGATGCGGGATTGGTTTGGATAGCCTGCATTATATACCGTGATGATGGGACACCGATCGCCGCGTGTGGAACAAATGTCACTGATTTGGCCGTGGGGCAGAAAACGAGCTTTGATTTGAGCGCATCGCATTTGATGAACTTGGATATTAAATTGTCCGACATCGCAAGTTATGAAGTATACGCATGTAAAACTCAATACCAATTTTAACAGAATGCCCTCCGCTTATTTTAAGCGGAGGGCAAAATTTTTGCCCTCCTGACAGATGGCGGCCCGGACACGCTGGATATTTGGTACTACATGGAGGGGGATCAGCCCCTGGAGCTTCCCATCCTTGGCCTGTCCTGGCCCATTGACCAGCCGTACCAGTGGGCGGGAGCGGAAAATAAATAGCTCTTGCCATTAAAAACAGCCCCACTTAGTGGGGCCGCTTGTAAGAATATGCGGCCGGCAGGCCGTTTCACCGCGCCTTGAGGCGCGGTCCATATCACGCCCTTACAGGGCGGATACAGACCACCCGTTATACGGGTGGTTTTGACTATGTTTTATAGTCAGTGAGCCGGGACCTGCCCAGCGTTCCATCCAGATAGTCCAGGATAAAGTCGATCATGGCCAGCAGAAGGCGGTCCGCCTCCTCCCGGCACCGGGCCGGACAGCGGCGGTACAGGGTATACAGCCGGTTATATGTCCCCTGTGTGATTCCTAAAAAGGCTTGATCGTCCGACGGGTGGAGGTAGCCAAACTCATTTCGGGGCAGGCGGTCCGTCAGGGCGGAACCGGACAGGCCCAGCCAGTCCGGCCCGCTGTACCGCAAAAAGTCCGCCTTGGTGCGGCATTGGGCCCGGGGTGGGTCCACATATTCCTCCACACAATAGGGCGCCTCCAGCAGGTAGCAGGGGGCAATGGCCAGCAGCAGGGCCTCCCGGTAGGAAGCCATATGAAACTGTCGGAAGGACCGCAGCATCTGGAAAAAGAGGGGCCAGTCCTCCCCGCCCGGGTCGTGGGAGATTTCCCGCTCCAGCCCGTCGACGGCCTCCTCCAGCTGTTTCAGCACCCGATTCATACCTGGATCCGCTCAATGCCGTCCACGGCGGCCTGGACCATTCCCTCAATGTCCAGATTCTGCTCCGCGTACTCCAGCTCCGCCAGCGTGGGGCGCAGGCGGGGGTGCCGGGGTGTGAAGACGGTACAGCAGTCCTCATAGGGGAGGATGGAGGTGTCGTAGGTGCCGATCCTCCGGGCGATTCTGACGATGTCCTCCTTGTCCATCCCCACCACCGGGCGGAGGATGGGCAGCTCTACCACCGCCCCGGTGGCCGCCATGGCCTCCATGGTCTGGCTGGCCACCTGGCCCAGGCACTCGCCCGTGACCAGGGCCTTGGCCCCGCACCGCTGGGCCACCTTCTCCGCGATACGCATCATGAACCGGCGCATCACCAGGGTAAACAGCTCCTGTGGGACGGACCGGCGCAGCTCCTCCTGGATGGCGGTGAAGGGGGCCACGTGGACGGTGAGCCGGCCGCACCAGGGGGTGAGCAGGCGGGCCAGGTCGAGGACCTTCTCCTTGGCTTCGTTGGAGGTGTAGGGGTAGGAGAAGAAATGGACCATCTCCAGGGCCACCCCGCGCTTGGCAATCATCCAGGAGGACACCGGGGAGTCGATCCCCCCGGACAGCAGGGACACCGCCCGGCCGTTGATTCCCACGGGCAGGCCCCCCGCCCCCGGCTCCGGGTCGGCGTGGACAAAGGCGGCGTAGTCCCGGACCTCGATGTGGACGGTGAGCTCCGGATTGTGGACGTCCACCTTCAAATCGGGGTAGAGCTCGTCCAGCTCGCCCCCCACGTACTGGCTGAGCTGGATGGAGGTCATGGGGAAGGCCTTATCCGCCCGCTTTGCCTCCACCTTGAAGGTGCGGGCGGCAGACAGCCTGCCCCCCAGGTACTCCCGGGCGGCGGCCAGGATGGCGTCCTTGTCCTTCTCGCAGGCCCTGGCCCGGCTCAGGCCCACCACGCCGAAGACGCGGGTTAGCGCTTCCCAGGCCCCGTCCATGTCGCAGTCGTCGCTCATAGGCTCCACATAGGTGGTGGACTGGCGGGTGTACACCCGGAACTGGCCTAAATTGTTCAACCGGCGGTAGATGTTGGCCTGGAGCTTGTCCTCAAAGCTGCGGCGGTTCAGGCCCTTGAGGACCATCTCCCCCAGCTTGAGCAGTATCATTTCATTCATTTTCATCACCTGGTCCATAACTGTTCCGCGCGCTGGCGCTTACCTGTATAATTTTCCCAAAAAAGTACCGTCCGTTTTGGACTTCGCCGTAAATTCGGGCTGTTCCACCACCATCTGGTAGAGCTTCGGGAGCACATCCTTCGTGATATCCGGGGAGAGGTTCACGTTCAGCTTTTCCGCGAGCTCCCTTCGCAGCTCCTCGTATCCCGGCAGGTCCTCTCCATAGGCGTCCTCGAACTGTTCCTGGCCCTCGCGCTCCCAGGACGCCACGATTTCGTTCAGAAGCGACGGGTCCTCAAGATATTTTTTATCCAAATAATTGTGCCACGAATACGCGCAGTTGAGCTCCAGCTCCAGCAGCTCCCGTACGCTGCCAGCGACCTTCCCGCACTCGTTTTCCCCAAAGTTTATATACCCAACGCCGCCGCCGGACAGCAGGACATAATATCCGCCCCCGCCATCCCCGGCGAAGGCCTTTCCATCCATGCTGTAAATATATCCGCCATCGCAGTCAGACAGGGGCAGATAGTACTCCAGGATATCCATGGAGCATACCGCCGCCACCCGCTCCCGCAGACTCTCTTCCTCTAAAATAACGTCAAAATACTCCCCTCGCACCTTTTCCCTCCGGCCGCTGGCGTCATCCGGCCGGCCGGGCTTTTTATGGAATAAACTGCCTAATATTCCCATCAGAATCCCCCCTACACATCTTTCCTCCGCCAATCGGGGATGGCCTTGGCCTGCCCATACAGGCGGACATAGCTCTGGTGGCGGCTGGGGGCGACCTCCCCCGCCCGCACCGCCGCCAGCACAGCGCAGCCCTTCTCCTTCACGTGGGCGCAGTCCTGAAACTGGCATTTTCCCAAATAGGGGGCGAACTCCCGGAAGGCGTATTGCAGCTCCTCCTTCCGGGCCAGCTCCATTTTGTCCACGTCGAAGGAGGAGAAGCCCGGGGTGTCCGCCGCCAGCGCCCCGCAGGACAGGCGGAAGAGCTCCACATGCCGGGTGGTGTGCCGGCCCCGGCCCAGCTTATCGCTGACCTCGCCGGTGGCCAGGTCAAAATCCGGCTCCAGGGCGTTGAGGATGCTGGATTTGCCCACCCCGGAGTTGCCGGTGAAGGCGCACACCCTGCCGGCGATGGCCTGGCGCAGCTCCTCCATCCCCTCCCCTGTCCGGGCGCTCACCCGCAGGGTGGGGAAGCCCGCCCCCTCATAGATGCGGGCCAGCTCCTCCCCCGGCTCCAGGTCCCACTTGTTGACGCAGACCAGCGTCCCGCACCCCCGGCCCCCGGCGATGGCGGCCACCCGGTCGATGAGAAAGGGGTCGGTCACAGGCGCCGCCTGGGAGGCCACCACCACCAGCAGGTCGATGTTGGCCACCGCGGGGCGGTAGAACTCATTTTTCCGGGGGAGTATCTCGTCCAGCGCGCCGGAGCCGTTCTCCAGGGGGGTAAACCGCACCCGGTCCCCCACCAGGGGGGTGAGCCCGGCGTGGCGGTGTTTGCCCCGGGCCCGGCAGGCGGTGACGGTCCGGCCGTCGTCCACGTAGTAGAAGCCGCTGAGGGCCTTTCGAATGACCCCCTCGCTCATGGGGCGTCAAAGTCCACGGGGATGGTGCTGTCCAGCACCCCGTTGATATAGACGGCCAGCTCCTTCTGGCCCGTGCCGGTGACCTCGAACTCCACCGAGGGCTCCATATTGGCGTCTATATTGTCCTCGCCGAAGACCTGGACCCCGTCCATCAGCACCCGGACGCTGACCAGGCCGTCGAAGGCGGCCAGGTTAATGGTCTGGGTCTTGGTGCTGGGCTGGGGGGCGGGGGGCTCCGGGGGCTTCTTGTCCGGGTCGGGGCCCAGGCTGACAAGCAGATTGACCACCGTGCCCTCTTCCACCTTCGTGCCAGCCAGGGGGTACTGGCTGATTACCTTGCCCTCCTCCACCGTGTCGTCGTGCTGGGACTCTGTTTTGCCCGGCGTCAGCTTATACAGGCTGATCTGGTTTTCCGCTTCGGTCTGGGTCTTGCCCAGCAGCTCAGGCATTTCGATCTCCTCCACCTTGGGGCCGCGGCTGACCACCATATGGACCTCCGCGCCGGGGGACAGGGGCACGCCCTTCATGGGGGTGTAGGAGATAATATGGCCTTTCTCCACCGTCTCGTGGTCCTCATAGGTGGGGGGGGCCACCGGCGTCAGGCCCAGCTCCTGGAGCATTCTGTAGGCCTGGTTGTACTCCATGTTGTCCAAATCGGGGACGGGGATGACCTTCGGGCCGCCGCTGATGGTGACGGTGATATCGGTGACCGCCTCGCCCACGCTGCTCTCCGCTTCGGGGGTCTGGCCGATGATGGTGCCGGGGTCGGCGTCGTCGGTGACCGTCTCCCCCTCCACCAGCTTAAAGCGGCCCAGCAGCTCATTGTCCCCCTTCACGTCCTCGTAGAGCCTGCCCACCAGGGTGGGGACCGGGTAAGTCTCCGGCTGCTCCAGCATCTTGGCGATGACGGTATTCCACAGGAAGGAGAACATCAGCACCACAAAGAGGAGCACGGCCGCCGCCGCCAGGATGACGGGCCAGACCGGCCCCCGGCGGGGGAGCTCGTCCAGGTCGTCGTCCTCCTCGTCGTATCTGCGCCCCCGGCGGGGGGCGTAGTCGTCCTCATAGCGCCGGCTCCGGCGGGGGGCGGGCTCCTCCTCATACCGGCGCTCGCCGCTGGAGCGGCTGGAAGCCGCGTGGACGGTCCGGATCTGGGTGCGGTCGTCGTCCAGCTCCTCCTCCGGGTCGAACTCAGCGGCGCTGTAGTCAAAATTGATGCTGGGGTTCTTTCGGAACTCCTCCAAATCGGCCAGCATGTCGTCGGCGGACAGATAGCGGTTGTCCGGGTTGGGGGCCATGGCCTTCATGGTGATGGACTCCAGGGCTTCCGGGATGGAGGGCTCCAGCTCCCGGGGGGACAGGGGGATGGAGTTGATATGCTGGATGGCCACCGAAACGGGGGTGTCCCCCTCGAAGGGCAGGCGGCCGGTGAGCATCTCGTAGAGGACCACGCCGGTGGAGTACAGGTCGGACCGGTTGTCAATGTGGCTCCCCCGGGCCTGCTCCGGCGAGATATAGTGGACGGAGCCCAGGGCTTCCTGGGTCAGGGTGCTGTGCCCGCCGGAAGCCACCCGGGCAATGCCGAAGTCGGCCACCTTCACGCTGCCGTCCCGCAGGACCATCACATTGTGGGGCTTGATGTCCCGGTGGATGATCCCCCGGCTGTGGGCGTGGCCCAGGGCCTTGGTGATCTGGATGATAAAGTGGAGGGCCTCCCTCCAATTCAGCTTGTTGCCCTTCTTCTGCATGTACTGCTTCAGGGTAATGCCGTCGATGAGCTCCATAACGATGTACTCCAGCTCAGAGGAGCGGCTTACATCGTACACCGCCACAATGTTGGGGTGGGACAGCATGGCCACCGCCTGGGACTCGTCATGGAACCGGCGGCGGAACTCGGCGTCCTGGGACAGGTCCTCCCGCAGGATCTTGATGGCCACCAGCCGGTTCAGCCGGTGGCACCGGGCCTTGTACACCTTGGCCATGCCGCCGGTGCCCACCAGCTCCAATATCTCATATCTGTTATCGAGTAATTTACCGATGTACTGATCCATGGTAAATATCCTCCTTATCATTCACTCAACAGGATGCCGCGCTGGACAGCTTTCACCTTGTAGGGGGCGACGACCCGGCGCCCCGCCTAAAACGGGATCGGCCGGATAACGGCGCGCCCTGCAACAGACAGGAAAGCCGTCACCGCTTCACCAGCACCGCCGTCACGTTGTCCGGCGCCCCCCGGCTCAGGGCGATGTCCAGCAGGCGCTGGCAGCAGTCCTCCGGCGCGCCGCCGTGGATCACCTCGTAGAGGATCTCCTGCTCGTTGACCACGTTGCTCAGCCCGTCGCTGCACAGCAGCAGGTACTCCCCCTCCGCCAGCGGCTGGCGGAAGCAGTCGGCCATCAGGATGGGCTCCGCCCCCAGCGCCCTGGTGATCAGATTCTTGTGGGGGTGGGTGCGGGCCTGCTCCCGGGTCAGCTCCCCACGGGCCACCAGGTCCTCCACCAGGGAGTGGTCCCGGGTCACCAGGACGATCCCCTCGTCGTTGATGTGGTAGGCCCGGCTGTCCCCCTCGTTGAGGATGACCGCCTGGCTCACGCCGGCCAGCGCCGCCACCATGGTGGTGCCCATTCCGGTGCAGTCCACATCCTGGATGGAGCGCTGAAAAACCGCCTGATTGGCCACCGAAGCGGCGTGCCCCATCCGCTCCTCCACCGGGTCGTCCGGGCTGGACTTGAGGAAATGCTCCATAAACAGCTCCACAGCCATGGAGCTGGCCACGTTGCCCGCCCGGGCGCCCCCCATGCCATCGCACACCAGGGCGACCACCCTGCCGTCCTCCAGCACCTTGGCCGCGTAGGCGTCCTGATTCTGTTGGCGCACCGCTCCGCGGTGGGTCACTCCCCATACCTGCATAGCGTTCAACCTCGTTTCCTGCCGGACTTCCGGCGCTTTGTATCTATCGTATAGGCGGCCCAGCCGCCCCAAAACAGGCTTCTCTTTCGGTAAATGTTATCCGTGGGCATCCTCCCGCATGGCCTTGCGGCGCAGCTGCCCGCAGGAAGCGTCGATGTCGCCCCCCAGCTTCCGCCGGACGGTCACCGTAACCCCCTGGCTTTCCAGACGCTTCTGAAACGCCGCCACCCGGCGGCTGGGCTTCAAGGGGCTCTCCTCCACCTCGTTGAGGGGGATCAGGTTCACGTGGGCCGGGGCGCCCCGCAGCCGTTTGGCCAGCAGATCGGCCTGCCAGCCGTCGTCGTTCACCCCGTCGATCATGGCGTACTCGTAGGAGATGCGCCGGCCGGTCTGGTCAAAATACCGGCGGCAGGCCCCCAGAAGCTTCTCCACGCCCACGCCCCTGTTCACCGGCATGAGCCGGCTCCGCGTCTCGTCGTCCGGGGCGTGGAGGGAAACCGATAAAGTTAATTGTAACCTATGACGGGCCAGTTTGTCAATTTGCTCCACTAAACCGCAGGTGGACAGGGAGATGTGCCGCATCCCGATATTCAGCCCATCGGGACAGTTTACCAGGGTCAAAAAGCGCAAAACCGTGTTGAAATTGTCCAGCGGCTCCCCAATTCCCATCAAAACGATGTTGGAAACGGGGGCTCCGCTGTCAATTTGCGTAAATAAAACCTGGTCCAGCATTTCCGCCGGCGTCAGGTCCCGGACCTTCCCGGCGATGGTGGACGCGCAGAAGGCGCACCCCATCCGGCACCCCACCTGGCAGGAGATGCACACCGTGTTGCCGTGCTGGTAGCGCATGAGCACCGACTCCACGCAGTTGCCGTCGGCCAGCCGCCACAGGTACTTGATGGTGCCGTCCTGCCGGGACTCCTGCTTTCGGGCCACGGCGGGCGGAGCCAAAAGGGCCGCCTCCTCCAGCTTCTGCCGCAGGGCCTTGGACAGGTCGGTCATCTCCTGGAAGGAGGAGGCCCCCCGGTACAGCCACTTGAAAATCTGCTTGGCCCGGAAGGCGGGCTCCCCCAGCTCCTTGAGCCAGCCGGCCAGCTCCTCCTCCGTCATGGATTTTATGTCAACCAAAAAATTCACCCCTCCCTGCGCAGCTTGCTGATGAAAAATCCGTCGGCCCCCTGGCGGTGGGGCCAGAGGGTGAGCATCCCCGTCCGGGCGTCCCCCACGTGCTCGGGCAGGGGGAAGCCCTCCGCCCGGAAGGCCGGGTGGTCCGCCAAAAAGCCCAGGACTACCTCCTGGTTCTCCCGGTCCAGGAGGGTGCAGGTGGAGTAAACCAGCACCCCGCCGGGCTTGACGTATCGGGCGGCGTTGTCCAGAATGGCCCGCTGGACCCGGGGCAGGCCCAGCAGCGGCGGCCGGTCCTTATAGCGGATGTCCGGCTTCTTTCGGATGACCCCCAGGCCGGAACAGGGGGCGTCCACCAGCACCCGGTCAAAGGTGCCCTCCCACTCGGGGCGGAAGGCCTTCCCGTCGGCGGTATTGGGGGTGATATTTTCAAGGCCCAGCCGGGCGGCTCCGGCCTGAATCAGCTTTTTCTTGTGGGGGTGGAGGTCGCAGGAGACAACCTCCCCCCGGCCCTCCATCTGGATGGCGGCGGCGAAGCTCTTGCCCCCGGGGGCGGCGCAGCAGTCCAGCACCCGCATGTCCGGCCGGGGGTCCAGCGCCAGGGCGGCCAGCTTGCTGGCCGGGTCCTGGATGTAGAACAGGCCCTTCTGAAAGGCGGCCAGCCGCTCCAGATTGCCCGTCTTGGACAAAATCAGGCAGTCCGCCAGCCAGGGGTGGGGCCGCACCGTGACGCCCTCCCCCTCCAGGGCGGCGGCCAGCTCCTCCACGGTGGTCCTGGTGGTGTTGGCCAGGGCGGTGATGGGGGCCCGGCCGTTGTTGGCGGCAAGCAATTGCGCCGTCTCCCCGCTGCCCAGGACGGCCATGAACTCCCCCACCAGCCACTCCGGATGGGAATATAATACGGAAAAATAACTTACAGGATCGGTCTTTGGGACGGCGGGCAGATCGTCCAGGTTCCGCTCCAGACTGCGCAGGATGCCGTTGGCCATCCCCGCCGCCCGGGGGTTTTTGCAGTACCTCCGTGTCAGCTCCACCGAGGAATTCACCGCCGCGCTGTGGGGTATCTTGTCCAAAAACAACATCTGGTAGGCCCCCAGCCGCAGGGCCTCCACCACCCGGCCCTCCATCCGCTTCAGGGGCAGGTTGGAGAAGTGGGACAGGTAGAAGTCCAACAGCAGCCGGTTTTGCAGCACGCCAAAGCACAGCTGTGTGGCCAGCGCCCCGTCCCGGCTGTCCAGGCCGGCGGCGGCCAGCCGCTTTTTCAGGATGGCGTCCGACCATCCCCCCTGCCGTTGGCAGTCGTTCAGCGCCAACAGCGATACCTCACGGGCGTCCATACTTTTCACCGGCCTTTCTGCTTCTTTTCTTTTGAAAAAGAAAAGAAGCAAAAGAAAACTTTCGGAAAAAACTTCGTTTTTTCTCAATAAATCGCAAAGGCTTTTTCTCCCTGGGCGGAAAAGCGTTTCTGACTGATAAGCCTCTCCCGGTGGTACTCTGTACAGGCCACGGTTCCGTCCTCAAGGATATATTCCCGCCGAAACAGATTCCCAGGCGTGCGCTCTCTGCCGTAATAGTACCAGGTCCACCCGATCCGCTCGGCCCTTTCCACATAAAAATCGTTCCTGGTGTTGACGATTCCGCTGGCCCCGATAATTTCGCAGGCCTCACCCTCGTCAAACTGGATTACAATCAGCCCTTCCGCTTCGTCAAAGCTGGCGCTGACCGGCTTGTGGCAGTTGTCCATCGGCCGGCCGAACCAGTCCCCCCAGAAGCGGAGGGAGCCGGATTTTTGTATCTTCAATGTGCGTTCCCCCTCACAGAAAGCGCCATTTCAAACTATATGCGGTAATCCAGGTCCCCTGATAAGCGTTATCTGGTTTTTCCAGCTCACAGTCGCTGAAAAAGACGGTACAGTCCTCCACAAACAGCGAACAACCAAAAATATCACCTAAATAATTCTCGCCGGGCGGCCGCAGATTCAAGGCGGACGCCCCGTCAAAAACCATTTCCACCGGCGGACACCATTGGCTGTGGATGGTCATCGTGACCCGGCGCAGTTCTGGAAAGTGCATGACGTTTTCTTCATCCACATAATTGCCGCTCTCATACAGTACAGAATGGATGGTCGAGTCATGGAAGCCGCGGGTTTTTTCTAAAAAAGAATCTGCGTCCTTCTGAGTTTCAATAAAATTCCAGCCAGGTTGGTCCACATCTGAGTACAGCCTGCCCTCAAAAACGCTTCCAGGCAAAGGGATTTTCTCCCCTTTCAGCAGGCGGGCTAAGGTAGAGCTTTCCTTCCACAGCCAAGGAAAACCATAGTATCTGTAAAATAAAATGTCCTGTCCAAGCAGACCGCTATATTCTGGAAGGGTTTCATGTGTCTTCCCTGAATCATAAGCTGCCCAGTCCTCCGGAACAAATTGAAATATCCGCTCTGTGACTGGCTCATATGAACCCTCCCCTGACTGTTTCACAGAATCAAACAGCTTTAAATAATCTCCGGTTTCCGCCGGGACAAGGAGCAGCAGCCGCTCAAAAATCCCGGTATTGACAATGGCATAGACCTCCGACTTATAGTACAGCCCTGTCTCCGAATCAAAAAACCGCACCCTCATATTAAATCTGAATCGGATTTCCTGCCAGGTAGGCGGCGGCGGTCATCCGCTTCTTGCCGGGGGGCTGGAGCTCCAGAATGCGCAGGATGTGGTTAAACTCCCCGCAGGCCACGTCGATGCCCTGTTTCCCGGCGGCGACAATGGTTCCGGGGCCGGCGTCGGTGTGCTTCTCCACCACCTGGGCCCCCCACAGCTTGATGGGCTCGCCGGTGATGGCCGTGGTAGAAGCCCCCGGCCAGGGGTACAGGCCCCGGATATGGTTAAAAACCTCCTGGGCGGTCCTCGTCCAGTCCACCGGCGACATCGCCTTGGACAGCATGGGGGCCTGGGTGGCCTGGGTGTGGTCCTGGGGGGTGTAGATGGCGGTTCCGGCCTCGATTTGGGCCGCGGCTTCCACCGCCAGCCCCCCCCCCAGCTCAGCCAAACGGTCATAGAGGGCGGAGGCGTCCTCCGCCTCCCCGATGGGGGTGGAGCGCTGGAGGATGATATCCCCCGCGTCCATGTCATGGACCATGCGCTGGATGGTGACGCCGGTCACCCGCTCCCCGTTGAGGATGGCCCAGTTGATGGGGGCGGAGCCCCGGTATTTGGGCAGGAGGGAGGAGTGGACGTTGACGCAGCCCTTGGGGGGCAGGGCGAGGATATCGTCGGGGAGGAAGCGTCCATAGGCGGCTACCACGACCAGCTCCGGGTCCAGCTCCCGCAAAATGGCCAGGGCGGCCCCGTCCCGCAGGGTCGCGGGCTGATAGACGGGGACGCCGAGGACCAAGGCCCGCTCCTTCACCGGGGTGGGCTGGAGCTTGTTGTGGTGCCGGCCCACCGGCTTATCCGGCTGGCTGAACACACCCGCGATCTGATGCCCCGCCTTTGCCAACCCCTCCAGCGAGGGGACGGCGAAGGCGGGGGTGCCCATAAAGACAATTCTCATCTTCTTCTCCTTCTCTTCTTGGGCTTTCCACCCTGCCCCTCCTCATTGGCCAGAATCTCATCCAGCTCCTCGGCGGTATACAGGCGGTCGGCGTGCTCGTCGTACATATGGCCCTCCAGATGTTCCAGCTCGTGGCAGAAGCACCGGGCGGCCAGGTCGGCCCCCTCCGTCTCGAACCAGTTTCCGTTGCGGTCCTGGGCCCGTATCTTGACCCACTTGGGCCGCTTTACCCGGCCCCACATCCCGGGCAGGGAGAGGCAGCCCTCCCAGTCCTCCTCCTCGCCCTCCTGGGCCAGGATTTCCGGGTTGACCAGCTCGATCATCTCGTCCTTCTCCGGGTCCGGGACAACGACCACCGCCCGGCGCAGAATGCCCACCTGGGGCGCCGCCAGGCCGACGCCGTTGGCCTCTGTCAGCGTCTCCCGCAAGTCGTCCAGCAGATCGGCCAGCCTGCCGTCGAACCGGGTCACCGGGTGGCACACCTTGTACAGCGTGGGGTCTTCCTGGGTCAAAATGGTACGAATAGACATACGTATTTCTTCTCCTTCTAGCTATGATAGGGGTCCACGTCGGCGTAGACCGAAACCCCTTTATTCTCCTTGTCCCTGTGGGCCGTCTGGATTAGATGGGCCAGCAGGGCGCGGAACTCCTTCCCCGGCTGCCCCGTGAGGGTGAGCCGGTAGCGGTAGCGGTTGTTCACCTTGAGCACGGCGGCGGGGGCGGGGCCCAGCAGCCGCCACTGGCCGGGCAGGCCGGGCAGGGACTGCTCCAGCCCCCGGCGCAGGCGGGTGCAGCACCGCAGGACGGCCCCCTCCTCCAGGCCGGAAGCGGTGACCACCACGTGCTGGGCAAAGGGCGGGTCGCCCCGCAGGCGGCGCAGTTCGATCTCCCGCTCGTAGAAGCCGTCGTAATCCTGCCGCGCGGCGCAGAGGATCACGTCGTTTTTAGGGGTGAAGGTCTGAATCACCGCCCTGCCCTGCTTCTCCCCCCGGCCGGCCCGGCCCACCACCTGGGTCAGGAGGGAGAAGGTCCGCTCCCCCGCCCGGAAGTCGTCCACATAGAGGGACAGGTCGGGGGCCACCACCCCCACCAGGGTGACGTTCTCAAAGTCCAGCCCCTTGGCCACCATCTGGGTGCCCACCAGGACGGGGACCCGCTCCTTCCGGAACCGCTCCAGCAGCTCCTCGTGGGGGTGGGCGGCGGAGATGGTGTCGGTGTCCATCCGCAGCACCTCCGCCCAGGGGAACAGCTCCTGGAGCTCCTCCTGGACCCGCTGGGTGCCGGTGCCCACAAAATTGAGCAGCCCTCCGCAGGCGGGGCAGGCCGGGGGCAGGGGCCGGGAGAAGCCGCAGTGGTGGCACATCAGCCGGTTGTTGGCCGAGTGGTAGGTCAGCTTGACGGAGCACCGGGGGCACTCGGGCACCTCCCCGCACTCCCCGCAGGACACCATCCGGCTGGCCCCCCGGCGGTTCAGGAACAGGATGGCCTGCTCCCCCCGCTTGAAATTCTCCGCCAGCTCCCGGCCCAGGACGGAGCTGATGGCCCCGGCATTGCCCTGGCGCAGCTCCTCTTTCAGGTCGGCCACCAGCACCTGTGGCAGGGCCTTTTGGTTATAGCGCCTGCTCAGCCGGAAAAGGCCGATTTGGCCCTCCCTGGCCTGATACATCGTTTCCACCGACGGGGTGGCCGAACCCAGCACCAGCAGGGCGCTGTTCTGGACGCAGCGGTATTTGGCCACCTCCCGGGCGTGGTAGCGGGGGGCGTTCTCCGACTTGTAGCTGGACTCCTGCTCCTCGTCCAGGATGATCAGGCCCAGATTTTCCAGAGGGGCGAAGACCGCCGACCGGGTGCCGATGACCACCTGGGCCTCCCCCCTGCGGGCCCGCTTCCACTCGTCGTACCGCTCCCCCGCCCGGAGGGAGCTGTGGAGCACCGCCACCCGCTTTCCAAAGTGGGCGGCGAAGACCCGCAGCAGCTGGGGCGTCAGCACGATCTCCGGCACCAGCACCAGGGCGGTCCGGCCCCGGGCCAGCACCTCCTGGATCAGGCGGATATAGACCTGGGTCTTGCCGCTGCCCGTCACCCCGTAGAGGAGGGCGGCGGCGGGCTTCCCCCGCCGGGCCAGGGCGTCCAGCCCCTGAAAGGCCGCTTCCTGCTCCTCGTTCAGAACGGGCGGCGGCGCTGGGTCCACCTCCTCCAGCGGGGTCCGGCGCAGGACCTCCTGCTTCTCCAGGGTGAGTATCCCGCTTTTTTCCAGGGATTTGATGGTCTGCATGGAGGCCCCGGTGTAGTAGCACAGCTCCTTGGCGGAGGCGGCCCCCAGGGCGCACAGCAGCTCGGCCACCGCGTACCGCAGGGGGGCGGATTTCCGCTTGAGGGACACCGCCGCCATGGCGTCCTCCGCCGGGACGGCCAGCACCGCCAGCTTCTCTGTCTTGTCCCCCACCGCCCGCTGGGCGGCAGTCTCCAGGACGGCCACCCCTTCCTCCACCAGGCGGCGGATGGCGGGGGCGGGGTCCCTCGCGCCAAAGGCCAGTCGGATCTGCTCCATGTCCCCCCTGCCCCCCCAGCTCCACAGCAGGTCCAGCAGCTGGGCGGCGGAGGGGGAGCCCTCAGCCGCACGGTAGGCCCGCTCCCGGTCGGTCCCCGGCCGGATGGCCACGCAGTCCCGCAGGGAGAAGTACAGCCCCGCCGGGAGCATGGCCTTGACGCAGTCGTAGACGGTGCAGAAATACCGCTCCCGCATCCACAGGGCCAGCTGGATGGCCCTGCCGTCCAGCACCGGCTCCTCGTCCAGCACGGACTGGATGGATTTCAGCGGCGGGCCGGCGGAGGGGGCCGTATACAGGGACAGCACCAGCCCGTCCGACCCCCGGTTTCCGGCGGCGAAGGGGACCAGCACCCGCATCCCCGGCCTAAGCCGGCCCTCCAGGGCCTGGGGGACCAGATAGTCATAGGGCTTGTCAATGGCGTACACCGCCTTGGCGACGGCCACCTTCGCTATTATTTTCGCCATGGCCGCCACCTCCCCAAACCGCGGGGCAGAATTCCTCCTCCAGAAGGTAGGGCCAAGCCCCCCGCGGTTTCGTAAAAAAAGGGGGCGCAGCCCCCCTCTGGTCTTAGAACCTGTATTCACAATCTCAAACGACCGTCTGGACGGGCCTTTTGCCGCCTTGCGGCGTTAAAAAATCTTGAAATCCACCAAGGATTCCTGTGATTT
>JAAWNI010000017.1 GCA_022798855.1 Lawsonibacter sp.
GGAACCAGACAGGGATACTCCTGTAGGACTTCTAAATTACAGCAGTATAAGGAGGGAGAACCTTGCCCAAGAAGATACCCATGCGCCAATGCGTTGGCTGCCGGGAGATGAAGGAAAAGAAGTCGCTGATCCGGGTGGTAAAGTCGCCGGAGGGCGAGGTATCCCTGGATTTCAAAGGCAAGCTGCCTGGCCGGGGGGCCTATGTGTGCCCAAATCCGGAGTGTTTAAAGCGGGCCAGGAAGAGCCGTGCGCTGGAGCGGGCTTTCTCCGGGGCCCTGCCCAGCGAGGTCTGGGAGGGGCTGGAAAGCCAGATGAAGGAGGTGCCCCCTGATGCCTAACGATCCAATCCTCCACCTGCTGGGCCTGGCCAAGAAGGCCGGCCGGCTGGAGGCAGGCGAGGAGCCGGTGGGGGCCGCCTGCCGGGCCCGGCAGGCCAAGCTCCTGCTTCTGGCCGCTGACGCCGCCCCCAACTCCCGCCGCCGGGCGGTCCATTTCGCCGAAGCGGGGGACGCCCCCTGGCTGGAAGCGCCCTTTGACAAGGCGGAGCTGGGCTTCATCTTGGGCCGGTCCTCCTGCGCCATGCTGGCCCTCACCGACGCGGGCTTTTCCGCCGCCATCGTGGAGAAGCTGGCCCTCCGGGACCCGGGCAAGTACGGCCCCGCGGCCCAGGGCCTGCGGGAGAAGGCCGACCGGGCGCTCCAGCGGCAGAGGGAGCGGCGGCAGCACGAGAAGAACCTGAGGGAGGGGAAAAAGAAGCCCTGGGCCCCGCCCCCCAAGCCCAAGGAGGAGGGGCCGGTCCAGCGGGGCAAGCCCAGGCCCCAGAAGGCCCGCCGCCGTCCCAAGGACGGCCCCCAGGCCCAGCGCCCCGCGTCCGCCAAGGGCGGCCCAGGCGGCCGCCGTCTCACCGGAACATTCCGGAAACCCTAGGAGGTGCATCCATCTATGATGATTAAATACCCTGTCCATAAGCTGGCCAAGGACTTTAAAAAGGGGGGCAAGGTCCTGCCCTCCAAGGAGGTCATGGACATCCTGGCCCAGTACGGCCACCCCCCGAAGAACCACATGCAGCCCCTCACCGACCTGGAGCTGTCCATCGTCTTTGAGTATCTGACCCAGCGCAACCAGATCGACTCCATCGAGCAGGTCTACGCCGACGTCTACCACGAGCCGGAGTCCAAGAAGGAGCCGGCCCCCAAGGCGGAAGGCAGGCAGGCCCAGCCCAAGGGGGAGAAGAAGCCCGCCCAGGGGCAGAAGCAGCAGCCCACAGCGGCCCAGGAGGGGGCGCGGCCGGCCGGACAGCCCATCCAGCAGCCGGCCAGCCGGGTGCCCCAGAAGAAGGTGGTGGACACCCGGGGCGGCCCGGCGGTGAACCTGGACAAGTACGACGAGCGGCTGGAGAACTTCACCGACCAGCGCCGCCAGGATGTCCGGGGGGGCAAGCAGAAGATCCAGCAGAAGAGCCAGCAGCGCCGCCAGCAGGGCGGGCGGGGCCAGTCGGGCAAGCGCCGCCAGGAGGAGCAGGACCGGATGCGCCGCCTCCAGCTGGAGATCGCCAAAAAGGCCCCCACGAAGGTGCTCATCCCAGACGAGATCGGGGTGGGCGAACTGGCTTCCCGGATGAAGAAGACCGGGGCCGAGGTGGTCAAGTGCCTGATTAAGAACGGGGTCATGGCCTCCCTCAGCGACATCATCGACTTCGACACCGCCGCCATCATCGCAGAGGAGATGGGCTGCAAGGTGGAGAAGGAGGTCATCATCACCATTGAGGAGCGCCTCATCGACACCGCCGAGGACAAGGAGGAGGACCTGGAGCCCCGTGCCCCGGTGGTGGTGGTCATGGGCCACGTGGACCACGGCAAGACCTCCCTTCTGGACTATATCCGAAACGCCAACGTGGTGTCCGGCGAAGCCGGCGGCATCACCCAGCACATCGGCGCCTACCAGGTGGACGTGAAGGGCAATCCCGTCACCTTCCTGGACACCCCCGGCCACGAAGCCTTTACCGCCATGCGGGCCCGCGGCGCCATGATTACCGACGTGGCCATCCTGGTGGTGGCCGCCGACGACGGCATTATGCCCCAGACGGTGGAGTCCATCAACCACGCCAAGGCGGCCAACATCCCCATCATTGTGGCCATCAACAAGATGGATAAGCCGGCGGCCAACCCCGACCGGATCATGCAGCAGCTCACCGAGTACGAGCTGGTCCCGGAGGACTGGGGCGGCGAGACGATTGTCTGCCCCATCTCCGCCAAGACGGGCATGGGCATCGACAACCTGCTGGACATGGTGGTGCTCACCTCCGAGGTCCAGGAGCTGCGGGCCAATCCCAACCGCACCGCCCACGGCGCGGTGATCGAGGCCCGGCTGGACAAGGGGCGGGGCCCTGTGGCCACGCTTCTGGTGCAGAACGGCACCCTGAAGCAGGGCGACGTCATCATCGCCGGCACCGCTGTGGGCCGCGTCCGCGCCATGGCCAACGCCCGTGGCCAGAAGCTGGCCGAAGCGGGCCCCTCCGTCCCGGTGGAGATCATCGGCATGGGCGAGGTGCCCGGGGCCGGCGACGACTTCCACGCCGTAGCCGACGAGCGCATGGCCCGGGAGCTGGTGGAGCAGCGCAAGGCGGAGCGGAAGGACGCCATTTCCAGCTCCGTGGGCAAGGTGACCCTGGAGGACCTGTTCAGCCAGATCCAGGCCGGGGAGATGAAGAACCTGAACGTCATCGTTAAGGCCGACGTCCAGGGCTCCGCCGAAGCGGTGAAGGCTTCTCTGGAGAAGCTGACCAACGAAGAGGTCCGGGTCCGGGTGATCCACTGCGCGGTGGGCGCCATCAGCGAGAGCGACGTCATGCTGGCGGGCACCTCCGGGGCCATCATCGTGGGCTTCAACGTCCGCCCGGACAACAATGCCAAGGACTCCGCCGCCCGCATGGGGGTGGATATGCGGATGTACCGGGTGATCTACGACGCCATCAACGAGATCGAAGCGGCCATGAAGGGCATGCTGGCCCCCAAATTCCGGGAGGTGGACCTGGGCCGGGCGGAGGTGCGGAACGTCTTCCGGATTACCGGCGTGGGCATGGTGGCCGGCTGCTACGTGCTGGACGGCAAGATGCAGCGCAACGCCCAGATGCGCCTGCTCCGGGACAACATCGTCATTTACGATGGAGCCATCGCGTCCCTCCAGCGGTTCAAGGACAGCGTGAAGGAGGTCGCTTCCGGCTACGAGTGCGGCATTACCTTTGAGAAGTTCCAGGATATCAAGGAGGGCGACGTCATCGAAGCCTTCCTCATGGAGCAGATTGAGGTGTAAACGGCAGGGGCGCATAAAAAATTACGGACGTTTCATGAAGCGTCTTTACAGCACTGAGCCAACGGGGCGGGCGTTTTCGCCCGTCCCGGTTTGTTTTCCCGTCCCGCCGCAGCGAAAAGCCTCCCTTGTTAAAGGGAGGGGGACCGCCGCCGAAGGCGGTGGTGGAGGGATTACGTACCCCAGAACATTCTAATGGGCCGGTCCGATGTGAGGGAGCGGCAGTAAAGGCTGGAGGGCTTCACTATGATGTATCCATTTATGACGCTTGACGACAACACAGAGATCGTCCACTCCGAGATGAAGGAAGACGGCCGGGTGAAGGTATATCTGGAGCGGCCGGATGCGGAGGAGTGTTTTCACCACGCCGCCTGTTGGCTTCCCGGCTATGTCTGGGAGGATGTTTTCGGGTTTTCAACTGCGGATATGGAGCGGTTTCAGGAGGTCATCCAATCTACCGCCCATTTGATTTTGCAGTTCTCCCAGGAGGGGGGCTTTGACAGTGCCGCAGGTTTTTAAAATCGGCTCCTACTGGGTTTATTTCTGGTCCAATGAAAACGAGCCCTTGGAACCGGTGCATGTTCATGTCTGCCAGGGAGCGCCCAGCGCGGGGGCGACAAAGATTTGGATTACTCAAGCTAAAAAATGCTATTTGTGCCATAACAATTCCAAAATTCCCGACCGAACGCTCCGAAACATTATCAAGATTATTGAAGCCAGAAGCGAAGAGATCATAGATAAGTGGATAAGCTATTTCGGAGAAATCAGATATTTCTGCTGATTTTGACTAGAATTTAAAGGAGAAACATCATGGCAAGCAATCGAATCGGACGGATCAACGAGGAGGTCCAGCGGGAGCTGGCCGCGCTGATACCCACGGTAAAGGACCCCCGTGTAACGGGGATGATCTCGGTCACGGCGGTGGACGTCACCCCGGACCTGAAATTTGGCAAGGTCTATATCTCAGTGCTGGACAAGGGCGACAGCGGCCAAGTGCTCAAGGGGCTGAAATCGGCGGCGGGGTATCTCCGCCGGGAGCTGGGGCGGGCGCTGAACCTGCGCCACACCCCGGAGCTGGCCTTCTACCAGGACGACTCCATGGCCAAGGGGGCAAAGATCCTGGAGATGCTCCGGGACCCGGAGGTAGTCAAACCCGCCAACCCGGCCAACGAGCACATTATTTTAGAGGAAGAATAGATTCCGCGTGTAGGGCAAGGGCTCTGCCCTTGCCTTTTTGGCGCGGCGTCCAATTTCACAGAAAACGCGCCATAAAGCGGACCTGCCGTTTTGCAGGGGCGCTTCACGAAGCGTCCGCAGGCACAGCGGAGCACTTGTCCAAAAAAAGGAGCGACAGCAATGAATGAAACGATCACCACCCAGCAGGCGGCTGCTTTTCTGACGGCCCACGACGGCTATTTGATTCTGACCCACATGCGCCCTGACGGCGACACGGTAGGCTGCGCGGCGGGGCTGTGCCGGGCCCTGCGCCAGGCGGGGAAGACGGCCTACGTCCTGGAGAACGAGGGGGCCAGCTCTCTGTTCACCCCCTATTTTGAGGGCCTGACCCCGCCGGAGGGCTTCACGCCGAAGGCGGTCGTCTCGGTGGACATGGCGTCCCGGGGGCTGTTCCCCGACAACGCCAAGCCCTACCTGGACCGGGTGGACCTGGCGGTGGACCACCACCCCAGCCAGGAATTTTTCGCCAAGGCCACCTGTCTGGACAGCTCCAAGGCGGCCTGCGGCCAGATCATCTATGAAATCGTCCGGCAGTTCGCCCAGATCACCCCGGACATCGGCGAGGTGCTCTATGTGGCCGTCTCCACCGACTGCGGCTGTTTTCAGTACAGCAATACTGACGCGGACGCCCACCGGGTGGCTGCGGACCTGATGGAGTCCGGCTTTGACCCCTACCCGGTGAACCGCCGGCACTTCCGGGGCAAGACGCTGAAACGGCTCCAGCTGGAGGGCGTTCTGACCCAGGGCTTAGAGCTCCGGGACGGCGGGGCCACCGCGCTGGTCTTCCTGACCCAGGAGATGATCCGAAAGGTGGGGGCCGACGAGCGGGACATGGAGGACATCTCCGCCTTTGTGGGGCAGATCGACGGGGTGAAAAACGGCATTACGCTGAAGGAGAACCACTGTGACAACGAGGTGAAGATTTCCCTGCGCACCGACCCCGGCGACCTGAACGCCAGCAAGGTCTGCGCCCTGCTGGGGGGCGGGGGACACGCCGCCGCCGCCGGCGCGATGGTGGAGGGCTCCATGGAGGAGGTCCGCCAGAAGGTCCTCGACGCCATTGAGAAGGTGAGGAGCGGGCGGTGAGGAAACTGTCCGCACCAGGCGGACAGGCGGGAAAACGCCCTTTACCGGACGCTTTTTGACCCGTCAAGATACAAAAAACAGCCCTTTCGTGGTGTATTATTTTGTAGAAATATTGCTGCAAGTATAAAAGTCCGCCGGCGGCGGACAATTCAGAGCCTATGGATCGAGGGAGGGAACCCAAAATGCCCAACGGGATTTTGATCATCGACAAGCCGGAGGGGTGGACCTCCATGGACGTATGCGCCAAGCTGCGGGGCGTCTTCCACGAGAAGCGGGTGGGCCACGGCGGGACGCTGGATCCCATGGCCACCGGCGTGCTCCCCATCTTCATCGGCCGGGCCACCCGGGCGGCGGAGTTCGCGGAGAAATCCGACAAGGAATACATTGCCGGGCTAAAGCTGGGCGTTGCCACCAACACCCAGGACACCACCGGCGAGGTCCTGGAGGAGCATCCGGTGGAGGCCAGCCGGACTCAACTGGAGGAAGTCCTGGAGCAGTTCCGGGGCGATATTATGCAGATACCCCCCATGTATTCCGCCATCAAGATCAACGGCAAAAAGCTCTACGAGCTGGCCCGAAAGGGCCGTGAAGTAGAAAGGCCTGCCAGGCCTGTGACCATAAAAGCCCTGGAAATACTGGACCAGCAAGGAGAAGACCTTTACACAATTCGGGTGCGCTGCACCAAGGGGACCTACATCCGGACCCTCTGCCACGACATCGGCGCCGCCCTGGGCTGCGGGGGTTGCATGGCCTCCCTGCGCCGGACCATGGCGGCGGGCTTCACCCCGGAGAACGCCTATTGGGATTGGGGCAAACTCCCCACCATGGGCGATATCCTGCGGTCGGAGTGCCCGGAGGAGTTCCTTCTGCCGGTGGACTGCGTTTTCAAGGACCTGCCGGCGGTGGCCATCATGGGCCGGCCGGCAGCCCTGGCCAGGAACGGCGCGCCCTTCCCCGCCAAGGCCCCCCAGGGCGCTATGGGCACCTGGCGGGACGGCGGGCTGTGCCGCGTCTACGATGGCAAGGAATTCCTGGCGGTGGGCCGGTACGTGGGCAAGGAAATCAAAATCGTCAAGAGCTTTTTCCAGGTTTGACGTAGGGGCGGCCTGTGGCCGCCCGCCGAACCCGCACCGGCCATATGAACGGTGTAGGGGCGCACATTGTGCGCCCGTAAACCCCCAAGAAATGAGCAGCGGGCGCACAATGTGCGCCCCTACAGAGGTGTAATTCCTATGAGCAAACCAAAACGCGTCATCGCCCTGGGCTTTTTTGACGGGGTCCACCTGGGCCACGGGGCCCTGCTCCGGCGGGTGGAGGAGGCGGCGGACCGGCTGGGGGCCGTGCCCTGCGCCTTCACCTTTGACAAGAGCCCCACCGCCGTCATTACCGGCCAGAACGTGCCCCTGCTGTCCACGGTGGACGACCGCGTCCGCCTGATGCGGGAGGGCTACGGCATCCAGGAGGTGGTGGTGGCGTCCTTCGACGCCATGCAGCGCATGGCCTGGGAGGACTTTGTGTCCAAGTATCTGGCGGAGGAGCTGGGGGCCGTCCATGTGGTGGCGGGACACGACTTCCACTTTGGCTACATGGGCCAGGGCAATCCAGCCCGGCTGAAGGAGCGGTGCGCCCAGCTGGGGCTGGGCTGCGACGTCATCCAGAAGGTGGAGCGGGACGGCATCACCATCTCCTCCACCTACATCCGGACCCTGGTCGCCCAGGGGGAGATGGAGCGGGCCGCCCAGTTTCTGGGCCACCCCCACATCCTCACCCAGCAGGTGGGCCACGGCAAGGGCATCGGCCACTCCACCCTGGGCTTTCCCACCGTCAACCTGCGGGTGCCCGAGGGGGTGATTGTCCCCGCCTTTGGGGTGTACGCCGCCCGGGTGTGGGTGCTCCCCGACTACCCCGACCACCGGCCCCGCATCCCGGGGGGAGGGCCCTACACGGCGGTGACCAACGTGGGGGTCCGGCCCACGGTGGAGGACAACGACGGCCGGGTGACGGTGGAGGGCTTTATGCTGGACTTTGACGGCGACCTGTACGGCCGTCAGATCCGGATGGAGTTCCACAAGCGGCTGCGGGGGGAGCGGAAATTCCCCTCCATGGCCGCCCTGGCGGAGGAGATCAGGCGCAACGCGGACCAGGCGCGGGACTATTTTGGAGGGTGACGTCCATGGGATTTTTCCACCAGCTGCACCACGAGCATCAGGCCAGATACGACCGGATGTTCCCCTACCTGTGGGCCTACGCGGGCCTTCTGGCCCTGGCCGGGGCGCTGTTCGCCATAGACGGCCGGGAGGACGTGCTCCGGGGGCTCTGCACCATCATCACCACCGAGGACGCCCTGATTACCGACTACGTCCTGGTGGCCGGGCCGGGGGCGGCGCTGGTCAACTCCGCCATCGTCACCGCCATCAGCATCTGCCTGCTCTACGCCGCCGGCGACACCCTGAACGGCATGACCCTGGTGGAGATGGGGCTGATGTCCGGATTTTCCCTGTTCGGCAAGAATTTTGTCAACATCTGGCCCATCCTGGCCGGGACCTGGCTGTATACCAAGGCCTGCCGCCAGCGGCTGGCGGGCAACATCGGCATCGGCCTGATGTCCACCGCCCTGGCCCCCATCGTCAGCTATATCGCCCTGGACAACGGCTGGGGCGGCCCCGTCCAGGGGGTGCTGGTGGGCGTCGTCATCGGCTTTATTATGCCCCCCCTGGCCACCTACACCTACCGCATCCAGAACGGCATGAATCTCTACAACGTGGGCTTCGCCTGCGGCCTGGCCGCCCTCATCTGCGTCCCCCTGATGGCCTCCCTGGGGGCCGACCCCACCACCCACTACCGCTGGGCCAAGGGCTACGACCTGCCCTTTGGGGTTATGCTGGGCGCCCTGTGCGTGCTGCTGATTCTGGGGGGGCTGTTTTTCAGCCGCAAGCCGGTTTGGGCCGCCTGGGCGGGCTACCGCCGGCTGCTCCAGACCAGCGGCCGGGCCCCCAGCGACTACCTGCGTATGTTCGGCCCCGCCCCGGTGGTCATCAACACCGGAGTGAACGGCCTGATCGGCATGGCCTACATCCTCCTCACCGGCGGCGACCTGAACGGCCCCACCGTGGGGGGCATCTTTACCATTATGGGCTTCTCCGCCTTCGGCAAGCACGCGTTCAACATCCTGCCCGTTATGGGCGGGGTCGCCCTGGGCAGCCTTGTGATGGATTGGACGCTGAATGACTCCGCCGTCCAGCTGGCCTGCCTGTTCTGCACTACCCTGGCCCCCATCGCCGGCTACTTCGGCTGGCCCTATGGGGTGCTGGCCGGGTTCCTCCACTCCTCGGTGGTGTTGTATACCGGCTCCCCCGTGGCGGGGATGAACCTGTATAATAACGGGTTTTCCGGCGGGCTGATCGCGATCGTCCTCTACCCCACGATTATGGCTATCGCCCGCCACCGCAAGCCTGCACTCCAGGATGTGGATTACTTCGACCAGCTGGAGGGCGACCGGCCCGTTATCCCTCCCGACCCCAGGGTGCTCCAGGAGGAGGAGGTTTAGAGCGCAAAATCCCGGCCTTTCGGCCGGGATTTTACCTTGTTTAAGGGATGGTGGGATTCCACTGACCGGAAATCTGTAGGGGGCGGCGGCCCCGGCGCGCCGTTTTAACGGAAGGGCCCTATGCAAGGCGGCGCGCCGAGTCGTCGCGCCCTACAGGCTCTAGGGAAAGTCGAAATCCCCCAATCACCGCTTTTGGCGGCGCCAGCCATCCCGGCCGAGGAAAAATATCCCGGCGAAAAGGAGGGCCTTGCACACGTTGTCGGCGATCATGCAGTACCACACCGCCCGGAGGCCCAGCCCCCACACACCCACGCACAGGTAGGTGGACAGGATGCGCACCCCCCACATGCTGCCCGTCTCGATGAGGAAGGCCCCACGGGTGCGGCCCATGCCGTAGAGGATGCCCTCCAGCACGATCATCAGCCCGAAGAAAGGCTCGGAGAAGGCCACCAGCCGCAGCATTTCGGCCCCCAGCTCCACCACCGCCGCCGACGGGGAGAACAGCGCCATCAGCGGCCGGGCCGTCAGGTAGAGGACCACGCCGCTGAGGCACATCATAGCCACCGTCAGCCCGACGCTCAGCCGGCCCACCGCCTTCAGCCTGGAGTCATTGCCCTCCCCCAGCGCCGCCCCCACCAGGGCGGAGGTGGCGGTGCGCAGGCCGTAGCCGGGGATGTAGAAGATGGTTTCGGCGGTCACGGCGATGGAGTGGGCGGCAAAGACGGTGGTGCCCATGGCGTCGGACACCATCCCGGCGAAAACCACGTACCCCAGGCAGGAGGTAACGCTGGTGCCCAGCACCGGGACGCCCACCTGGGCGCAGTGCCGCAGCAGGCCCCGGTCCGCTGAAAACTCCCGCCACCGCCAGCGCAGCAGGGGGGTCCGGCGGTAGGCCAGGAACATCAGCGCGCCGGACAGGGTGTAGGAGGCGGCGGAAGCGATGGCCGCCCCCTCCACCCCCAGGGCGCAGACGTAGATCAGCAGGTAGTTCAGCCCCGCGTTCAGCAGGTTGGCCCCCAGGCTGATGAGCATGGGGGTCTTGGTGTTCTGGGTGGCCCGGATGGCCGCGCCCAGAATGCTGTTGGCGGAGCGGAATACCATGGGCAGGCTGACGATGAAAAAGTACCGGGAGGCCTGGGCCTGGATGGCCGGCTCCGCCCCCATCCACACCGGGATAAAGGGGCTGAGGGCGATGGAGGCCCCGCCGCAGACCACTCCGCAGCCCACCGACAGGATCAGGGCCTGCTGGGCCAGCTTTCCCGCACGCCCCCGGTCCCCGGCCCCCACCGCCTGGGAGATCAGGGCCAGCACCGCCGTGGCCGCGGAAGCCGAGATGCTGTTGACCAGCCAGGTGATGGTGGTGGTCACGCTGACCGCCGCCGTGGCCTGCTCCCCCAGCTGCCCCACCATGGCGGTGTCCACATATTGCAGGAGGGTCCTGAGGATTTCCTCCACCATGGTGGGGAGGGACAGGAGGGCCAGGGTGCGGAACAGGGATTTGTTCCAGCGGCTCATAGCGGCCGGTCCTGGAAAAGGGCGGCGCCAGCGCCGCCGGTTAAGCTGATATCTGCCACTGTGGCTCCTCCTTGTACCGTAACATAGCGAATTGCCGGCGGCCGGACGGGCTGCCTTATCTATATCATACATCCGGAGGGGGAAATAAGCAATTCCTTTGGCGCAATAAATACGATTGCAATTTGGCCGTATCTCTGCTATAATGTGTCCTTAGAATCGCGCCGCCTTTATCCAAAGGCGCATAAGAAAGAGGCATACCTGTCATGATCCATAAGTGGGATATTACCATTCCGGAGCTCACCGGAGACGAGCCCCGCAGGGCCTACGTCTATGTGCCCGGCTGGTGGGAGGAGGACCCGGAGCAGCGCTTTCCGGTGCTCTATATGTTTGACGGGCACAACGTATTTTTCGACGAGGACGCCACCTATGGCAAGTCCTGGGGGATGAAGGAGTATCTGGAGTACACCGACGCCCCCCTGATTGTGGCGGCGGTGGAGTGCAACCGCCACCCGGACAACGGCCGGCTGTCGGAGTACTCCCCCTTCAATTTCCGCTATGAGCGGTTCAAGACCGTCCCCGGGCGGGGGAAGGCCACCATGGAGTGGTTCACCAAGGTATTCAAGCCGCTGGTGGACGAGGAGTTCCCCACCCTGCCTGGACGGGAGGACACCTTTATCGCCGGCAGCTCCATGGGTGGGCTGATGAGCCTGTACGCCCTGCTGGAGTACAACCACATTTTCTCCCGGGCGGCGGCCCTGTCCCCCTCGCTGTGGGTGGCCCCGGGGAAGGCGGAAGCGATGCTCCGCTCCGCCCGGCCGGCGGCGGACACCGTGCTGTATATGGACTACGGCTCGCGGGAGCTGGCCAACCACGCCCACACCCTCCGCTCCCTGGGGCGGGCGGTGCAGACGCTGCTGGAGAGAGGGGTGCTTGTGGATTTCCGCGTCGTCCCCGGCGGCGACCACAGCGAGGCCAGCTGGGAGCGGCAGATACCTTTCTTTCTCAACACCCTGCTCTACGGGCGGGAGTAAGAAGCTGTACCAATCGCCACAGCACATATCTTTCCGGCCTAAATTGCTGTTGGCCGCGTTGAAAAAGCTTGAAGTACATCCAGCCGCCTGGGCGTATTGGCATGTTGCAAACAGACTCTAATGGTACAGCTGCTAAATGGAGGAATGACCAATGGAAACTCAGTATGTCAAGCAGTACAGCCCGGCCCTGGACCGGGATATGGAGTGCAAAATCTACGGCCGCGCCGGCCGGCCCGTGCTGTACATCCCCTGTCAGGACGGCCGGTTTTTCGACTTTGAGAGCTTCCGCCTGACCGACACCTGGGCCCCCTGGATCGAGTCCGGCAAGGCCATGGTGTTCAGCATCGACACCATGGACAAGGAGACTTGGTCTGCCCAGGGCGACCCCGGCTGGCGGGTCCGCCGCCATGAGCAGTGGATGCGCTACATCACTGACGAGATGGTCCCCTTTATGCGGGCCGAGGCCAACAGCCGCAACGGCTGGACCGGGGAGCCGGGGGTGATGGCCTTCGGGTGCAGCCTGGGGGCCACCCACGCCGCCAACTTGTTTTTCCGCCGCCCCGACCTCTTCGACCGGGTGCTGGCCCTCAGCGGAATCTACACCGGGTCCTACGGCTTTGGGGGCTACTCCGATGAGCTGGTCTACCTCAACTCCCTGGTGGACTGCATGGCCAACATGCCCAGCGGCCACCCCTATATCGACCTGTACAACCGGAAGAAGGGCGTGGTCTGCGCGGGCCAGGGGGCCTGGGAGCAGCCGGAAACTACCCGCCGCCTGAAACAGATCTTCGGGGAGAAGGGGATCAACATCTGGGTGGACCTGTGGGGCTGGGACGTGTGCCACGACTGGCCCTGGTGGTATAAGCAGACCGAGTATTTCCTGCCCTATCTGCTGGACTGATTTGCGGTGATTGTCAGGATTTGTGCCACCATGTAGGGGCGGATATCATCCGCCCGTAAAATAATCAATGGTGTTTTATCAGAACGGGCGGGTAATACCCGCCCCTACAGGACCGGCGCGGCTTTCCATGCCGCCGCCATCCGCTGGGCCGCCCAGGGCGGCGGCCCGCTCTTTTTTGCCCCCGCGACCTCAACGAGTTAAAGCGTTGTAGTATAAATACAGGAGTGTGCAGCTATGAAAAATTGTGTGTTTATTTCCCCAAATTTCCCCACCAACTACTGGAAGTTCTGCCGTGAGCTGAGGAATAACGGCCTGAACGTGCTGGGCGTGGGCGACCAGCCCTACGGCGAGCTGAGCCAGGACCTGAAGGACAGCCTTACCGAGTACTACAAGGTGGGCAGCCTGGAGAACTACGACGAGGTCTACCGGGCGGTGGCCTTCTTCGCCTTCAAATACGGCCGAATCCACTGGCTGGAGTCCAACAACGAGTACTGGCTGGAGCGGGACGCCCAGCTGCGCACCGACTTCCACATCACCAGCGGCTTCCAGACGGAGGACATGCCCCGGGTGAAGTACAAGTCCAAAATGAAGGAGTTTTACCAGAAGGCGGGCATCCCCGCCGCCCGCTGGCACCTGGTGGACAGCGAAGCGGGGTGCGCCAAGTTCATCAAGGAGGTGGGCTGGCCGGTGATCGTCAAGCCGGACAACGGAGTGGGGGCCTCCCACACCTACCGGTTGGAAAATAAGGAGCAGCTCCAGGCCTTCCTGGCGGAGCGGGACCCGGAGGCTCCCTACATCATGGAGGAGTTCATCTACGCCACCGTCAACTCCTACGACGCCATCATCGACTCCAACGGCGAGCCCCTCTTCGAGACGGGCAACATCACCCCCATGTCCATCATGGACATCGTCAACGACCAGGACAACTCCATCTACTACATCCTGAAGACCCTCCCCGCCGACACCCGGAAGGCGGGCCGGGCGGCGGTGAAGAGCTTTGGCGTAAAAAGCCGGTTCGTCCACTTTGAGTTCTTCCGCCTGGACCGGGACCAGGAGGGCATGGGCAAAAAGGGGGACGTGGTGGCCCTGGAGGTCAACATGCGGCCCTGCGGCGGCTTTACCCCCGACATGATCAACTTCGCCCACTCCACCAACGTGTACAAGATCTGGGCGGATATGGTGGCCTTCGACCAGTCCACCGTCCCCGTGGGGGAGCACGCCTTCTGCGCCTTCGCCGGCCGCCGGGACGGGAAGAACTTCGTCCTGGGCCACGAGGAGCTGATGAAGAAGTACGGCAAAAATATGCGCATGGTGGAGCGCATCCCAGACGCCCTCGCCGACGCCATGGGCAACCAGATGTATGTGGCCGTCTTCCCTACCCAGAAGAAGCTGGACGCCTTTTATCAGGACGTGCTTCTCTGTGAGGAGGCAGCGCAATAAATGGAACATGGGCGGCGCCAGCAAGGCGCCGCCCATCCCGCTGGTGCCGCCGAACACCATGCGGAGGTGAGCGGGCGGAGGGAGGTAAAGGCATAGCCGCCCCCCAAGCCCCCCTCTGGGAGGGGGGTGGCACGGCGAAGCCGTGACGGGGGGAGTTTTGATGGAGAAACATTGTAAAAAACGCTGTGTTACTCCCTCAGACACCGCCTTCGGCGGTCAAGGAGGGAGCCTTATTAGGACAAAGCGTATTTTTCGTTAAGCTGAGACAGGGGCATAGCCCCTGCTACGCATTCGGGGAATTTCCTGAATCTGTGGAACGAACGTGACATCTTTTGAAATCTACCTTGTCTTTTTTTCGCCAGACTGGTATAATAATTAGAAAGATGGACCGAAAATGGGGAGGTGGGCCTTTGGAGGCACCAATTTACCACCTGGAAGGGGTGGTGAAGGCAAAAGAGGAGAACATGGAGGACTTTGTAGGCCCACTGGACCTGATCCTCCACCTGCTGAGCAAGAACAAGCTGGAGATCAAGGACATTCCAATCGCC
Source organism: Lawsonibacter sp. (assembly GCA_022798855.1). Classification (GTDB taxonomy): domain Bacteria; phylum Bacillota; class Clostridia; order Oscillospirales; family Oscillospiraceae; genus Lawsonibacter. Next base: position 14,614 of record JAAWNI010000017.1, read on the forward strand.
CTCATCCTGGACCAGTACATGGACTGGATGAACCGGCGCAAGGAGATGGACCTGGAGGTGGCCAGCGACTTTATCGCCATGGCGTCCCACCTGGTGTATATCAAAACCCGGATGCTGCTGTCTATCCACGACGAGGAGGCCGTGAGCGAGATGGAACAGCTCATCGCCACCCTGGAGGCCCATCAGCGCAACGAGAACTATTTGAAAATCAAAGCGGTGGCCCCCGCCCTGGACGGCCGCTATCAGATCGGCCAGGACTACCTGGCCAAGGTGCCCGAGGCGGTCCAGCCCGACAAGGTGTACCGCTATGTCCACGATAAAGGGGACCTGCTCCGGGCCATGGCGGCGGTGCTGGACCGGCTGGGCCACAAGCTCCCCCCGCCGGTGTCCGCTTTCCAGGGCATCGTGGGCCGGGAGCCCTACCCCGTGGCCGATAAGGCCGGGGAGATCATCAAGCGGCTGATTGCCTTCGGCGTCACCCGCTTTCAGGCCCTGTTCAAGGGCAGCCGCAGCCGGTCGGAGGTGGTGGCCACCTTCCTGGCCGTGCTGGAGCTGTGCAAGGCCCGCCGCCTGCTGCTGGCGGGCACCGAGTCGGACTGCACCGTCACCTGCACCCAGGAGGAGGGGGCGGTGGAGTTTACGTCGGAGAATTATTGAACCCCCCGGCCAAAGGGGAGGGCCGCGAGGTGGCGGGGGATTCTGTTTACAGGAAATCTGTAGGGCGCGACGACCCCGGCGCGCCGTTCTCGGGAGACATGGGGATTCCGTCAAGCGAAACAGCCCAAGGTTAAAAGAATCCCCCAGTCAGCGGCTTGCGCCGCTGCCAGCCCCCTTTAGCAAGGGGGCCTTTGGAGCAGGACCGGGGCCTTCGAGCACCCAAGCCCCCCTTGTCAAAGGGGGGGTGCCCCGTAGGGGCGGGGGGATTCCGTCAAGCGAAACAGCTCACAGTAAAAGAATCCCCCAGTCAGCGGCTTACGCCGCTGCCAGCCCCCTTGCTAAAGGGGGCCTTTGGAGGAAGACCGGGACCTTCGAGTACCCAAGCCCCCCTTGTCAAAGGGGGGGGCCACGAAGTGGCGGGGGGATTCCGTTTTGTAGGGCGCGCCGTTTTAACGGAAAGGCTCTATGCAAGGCGGCGCGCCGGGTCGTCGCGCCCTACAGGCTCTAAGGAAAGTTTTCGGTAAACCGGAATCCCCCAGTCAGCGGCCTGCGCTGGAAAGGGGCGGATATCATCCGTCCCTACAGGGCAATGAATCGGAGAGGAGGCATCCCCAAATGGAAGTAAAAGAACTGGAGTCCGCCCTGGAGGGGGTGCTGTTCGCCGCCGGGGACCCGGTCCCGGTGGAGCGGCTGTGCCTGGGCCTTGAGGTGGACAGGCCCACCCTGGACGCGGTAGCCCAGCGGCTGATGGACCGGTACAGCTACGACCGCCGGGGCATCCGCCTGGTGCGGCTGGACACCAGCTATCAGCTCTGCTCCGCCCCGGAGTTCGCCGGCTACGTCCGAAAGACCCTGGAGGGCCGCAAGCCGGCCCGGCTGTCCCAGCCGGCGCTGGAGGTGCTGGCCATCATCGCCTACTACCAGCCTGTCACCCGGGCCTACGTGGACCAGGTCCGGGGGGTGGACAGCTCCTACACCATGGGCCTGCTGCTGGAGCGGGAGCTGATCGAGGAGGCGGGCCGTCTGGCCGT
>JAAWNI010000018.1 GCA_022798855.1 Lawsonibacter sp.
GGCAGGGCCGGTGGGGCCAGCGGGGCCGGCGGGGCCCTGGGCACCTGTCGCGCCAGTGGCTCCCGTTGCACCGGCAGGGCCGGTGGGGCCAGCGGGGCCGGCGGGGCCCTGAGCACCCGTCGCACCAGTTGCGCCAGTGGCTCCGGTTGCGCCCGTAGCGCCATTAGTGCCAGCGGGCCCGGGAATCCCCTGCGGCCCGGTGGGGCCAGTCGCGCCGTTCGGGCCAGGATAACCCTGAGGACCGGTCGGGCCTGTTGGGCCCACAGCAGGAGGATAGGGTGGGTAGGGACCAGGACCTGGTCCGGGGCAGCAGGGAGGAACAGGCGGCAGGCAGGGCGTAGAACAGCCGCTGTTGCAGCCGCAGCCGGTATTGCATCCACTATTGCAGCCGGTGTTGCAGCCGCACCCGGTATTACACCCGGTATTGCAGCCGTAGCCGCTCAAGTGGGCCACAACGCCGTCCCGGCCGCTCTGTTCCCAATCAGAAGCATAGTATCGTTTCATAACGCGCTCCTTTAACTTCAGAGAGTGTTGTGGCTGTGCCACACACCATACTATGTACCGCCCTTTAATCTGTGCTTTACAGCAAGGGCCCCCGCCTGATATAATTGGTGGTAACCACAATACAAGGAGGTATCTCTTCATTGAATTCCATAGATATCCCCACGCTCCTCTTCTGGGAAAATGGGAACAGCTGGTATGGCAGCCAGGGCGGCGCGCGGTTCTTTATCAAGCCTGAATCCCCCGGAGAGGGGCAGGAAAAACAGCTGGCCGTTCAGTTCTGGCGGGGTCCGTTATCCATGGCGCTGAGCGAAATTCTGGCCACCGCCTCTTTTCCCATTACGGAGGAGGGCCTGGCCCAGCTTTCCGCCTGGCTGGAGGAGCGGGCGGCGGAATCAGCCGCCGTTTGAAGATGGAAATACACAAAATGGTGGGGAATTTTCCACCGCTTTGGCCCATTGACATCTTTCTTGTGATTGGCCTTGTGGCCAGCCACTTTTTAAGCAACAACTTTGGCTTTGCCCTGACCATATGCAGCCTTCTGGTCGTGCTGCTCATGTCCCTCATCTGCTTCTTTTTCTACCTCTCCCAAAAGCTCCAGCACGACTGAAACAAAACAGGGCCCGCCGGATGGCGGGCCCCAATCATTTATTTTATACCGCTTCAAAAACCGCCTTCATGCCCTTAAAGGTCATATAGCAGTCCAGCTTGCCCACCGTCTCGAAGGGGGCGTGCATGGACAGGACGGGCACTCCGGCGTCCAGGGTGTCGATATTCCGCTCGGCCATATAGGCGGCCACGGTGCCGCCGCCGCCGGCGTCCACCTTGCCCAGCTCGGCCATCTGCCACACCACATTGGCGCTGTCCAGAACGCGGCGCGCCTTGGCCACCACCTCGGCGGAGGCATCGGAGGCCCCGGACTTGCCCCGGGCTCCGGTGTACTTGCACAGCCCCATGCCGTAGTTCACGAAGGCGCTGTTGCGTTTCTCATAGACGTCGGCGAAATTGGGGTCATAGGCGGCGGTGACGTCGGCGGACAGGCAGAAGGAGTTCTCAAAGCAGGCCCGCAGGGGGACGCCCTGGGCCTGGCACAGGTCCTCCATAAAGGTGTCGAAGGCGGCGGACTTCATGCCGGTGACCCCCTCGGAGCCGATCTCCTCCTTGTCGGCCAGCATGCACACGGCGGTGTACTCGGGGGCGGTGAGCTGGAGGATGGCGGCCAGGCAGGCGTAGGCGCACACCCGGTCGTCGTGGCCGTAGGCCCCGATGAGGGAGCGGTCGAAGCCGATGTCGCAGGCGTTGAAGGCGGGGACGACAGACAGCTCGGCGGAGATAAAGTCCTCCTCGGTGATGCCGTATTTCCGGTTGAGCAGCTCCAAGGCGGCCAGCTTCACCCGGTCCTTGCCCTCGTCCTCCTCCAGGGGGCGGCTGCCCACCAGGATGTTCAGGCTCTCAGCGGGGATGGCCTCCCCCAGGGGCTTTTTGGACTGTTCCACCCCCAGGTGGGGCAGCAGGTCGCCGATGGTGAACAGGGGGTCGCCCTGGCCGTTGCCCACCGACACCCGGATGGCCTGTCCGGTTTTCAGAACGACCACCCCGTGGAGCTCCAGAGGGATGGTTACCCACTGGTATTTGCGGATGCCTCCGTAGTAGTGGGTCTTCAAATAGGCCAGCTCCTCCGCCTCATAGAGGGGGTTCTGTTTCAGGTCCAGCCGGGGGGAGTCGATATGGGCGGCGCCGATGTTGGCCCCCTGGTCCAGGGGCTTCTTGCCGATGACCGCCAGGGTGATGGCCTTGCCCCGGTTCACCCGGTAGACCTTGTCCCCCGGTTTCAGCTCCGCCCCCCGGACGTAGGGCCGAAAACCGGCGTTCTCCGCCAGGGCGATGGTCCGGTCCACGCACTCCCGCTCGGTCTTGCCCGCGTCCAGGAACTGCTTGTAGCCGGTACAGTAGGCCTCCATGGCCTCCATGTCGCCGGGAACCAGCCGGTCGTAGCCGTTCTTCTTGTCGTAGAGCAAAGCCTTGCGCAGCTGCTCCCCTCGGGTCTGTTCTTTCAGTTCGTCACTCATGGAAATGACCTCCTTTTGCTTTCATTATAATGATTGTGTGTAGATTGGCTCCAAAAATTCCTGGGCCTTTCGCGCGAATTCCTCCGCTGAGGCGCAGTCATTCATTAAAACATAGTCACAGTTCTCCATAAAATATTCGTCCGGCTTCTGGGCCTTGACTCGGGCCCAGGCGTACTCCTCCGAAACGCCCTCCCGGGCCATGATGCGGCGCACCCGCACCTCCGGCGGAGCCAGGACGGCCACCGTGATATCGCACACCTCCCGCAGGGGGCTCTCCAGCAGGGCGATGGCGTCCACAGCGGTGAGCACCCTCCCCTGCTTCTGGTACTCCTCGATCAGCTCGCGGGCGCAGGAGGCCACCGCCTTCTGGGTGATGGCGTTGAGCCGCTCCAGCTTGTCCGGGTCGCCAAAGACGATGCCCCCCAGCTTCTTCCGGTCGATTTTTCCTCCGCTGTCCCGCAAAGGCCCAAAGGCTTTTTCCAGCTGGTCCGGCAGGACCGTGCCATACTCCAGCATCCCGTGGTACACCTCGTCGCAGTCGATCACTCCGCCGGCCAGATTTCCAACCTCCTCCAAGAGGGTGGTTTTCCCCGCCCCGGTGGGGCCGGTGATGCCGATAACCGTCATAATTACCTCCTTTACAGCTGGTTCCACGCCGGGTTTTCCCGCTCCATCCGCCGCTTCCACAGCCGGCTTCTCAGACGTCCGGCCCAGAACAGGTTTGCTGCCGGGACCCACAACAGCAGGGAATACCGGCCCGCCAGGTCTGGCTCCTCCCGTCTGGCCAGCCGCAGGCCCCGCCAGAACATCAGGCTCTGGGCCAGGTGGAGGGCCAGCAGGGCCGCCAGCACTCCGCCCAGCCCGCCGTAGTCGAAAATACTGCCGTTCTGGGCCATCAGCTCCCCTAAAATAATCACAATCACAAATCCGAACACCGTCACCAGGAACACCGCGCCCCCCAGCAGGTTCAGCCAGAGCACCTCCGGGATGGCCAGCTCACAGCCCCGCTCCAGCAGCAGCTCCGCCCGGTGCAGCGGGGGCCCAGCCTGTCCGCCGGGCCCTCTCAGCAGGCAGTTCCCCAGCAGCAGGAGGAACATGTAAAAGCAGAGGTGCACCTCCAGCGGAAACGCTTCGCCGAACAGGTCTTCCCGATACAGCAGTTCGCCGCTGCCCATGGCGGCGGGCAGCAGCAGGCCCGCCAGCAGCTTTCCAACACTCCCGTGGAGGTTGGCGCGGCCCGTCCGGTCCAGCAGCAGCAGGGCCAGCCACAGAGCGGACAGCCCCCAGGCCCCCGGCCCCAGGCTGACAGCCGCCAGCGCGGGCCCCATCAAAAACGATGTCATCAACACCGACACCACATGGGCCCCGTCATAGAAAAACCGGCCAATGGTCAAAACCACGTCCACAGATACCACTCCTTTCCATGCTTCCAGCATAGCGGAAGGAGGGGCGGCGCGCAATAGCTTTTGGATAGTCGGTCGTTTTTGGGGGATAAGTGGTCAAACTTCTATGATATGGAAGCCCGCCGCCTTGTTCAGCCGGTTGGCCACCGCCAGGCCGATGCCGCCGTCGCCGGGGCACTGGGCCCAGATGCGCTTGACGTCGGTGCCGTCCATGGCCCGCAGGGCGTCGAAGAGCCGCCGGGCCTGCTCCCCCTGGTCGGTGGCTGGCCCCAGGCTTATGACGGGCCTTTCCGTGGGGCCCTCCGCAAACATAGGAAGGAACTCCTCAAAGCAGATCACCCCGTCCCAGCGGGTGTGGGACAGGTGCTCCCGGATGTAGGCCGCCCCCCGCTCCGGGTCGCCCCTCACGGCCACCACCGGGGCCTTGGGGGCGTAATGGCGGTACTTCATGCCGGGGGCCCGGGGCTTCTCCCCCGCTTCCATCTGCCGGGTGACGGCGGGGTCCACCGCCACCTCCCCCAGCACCTCCCGGAGCTGCTCCAGGGTAACGCCGCCGGGGCGCAGCAGCCGGGGCGGGCGGCAGGTCAGGTCAAGGATGGTGGACTCCACCCCCACCGCGCAGGGCCCGCCGTCCAGAATGGCGGGGATCTTCCCCTCCATATCCTCCAGCATATGCCGGGCGGTGGTGGGGCTGGGCCTGCCCGAGGTGTTCCCGGAGGGGGCGGCGATGGGGGTCTGGGCCAGCCGGATCACCTCCCGGCACAGCGGATGGGCGGGGCAGCGCATCCCCACCGTGTCCAGACCGGCGGTGGCCGCGTCTGGGATGACGCGGGGGCCGAAGTGGGTGTAGGAGCACACCGGGCCGTTTTTCAGCTCCTCCAGCTCCTGGGGGGTGCGTCTTTTGCACTTGAGGATCATGGTCAGCGGCCCCGGCCAGAAGGCTTCCGCCAGCCGGTAGGCCATATCCGGGATGTCCTCGCAGTACCGCTCCAGCCAGCCGGCGCTCCAGATGTGGAGGATCAGCGGGTTGTCCTGGGGCCGGCCCTTGGCCTGGAAAATCTGCCCCACCGCCATGGGGTTCAGGCCGTCCGCCCCCAGGCCGTACACCGTCTCGGTGGGAATGCCCAGCAGGCCGCCGCCCTTCAAAATCCCGGCGGCTTTTTCCACCTCAGCCGGGCTGAGAATCTGTGTTTTCATCTTTGGATTTCACCAGCTTTTCTTTTCGGGCACGCCTCCACCACAGGAGGGCGGCCATCAGGCAGGACAGGAGAACCAGCAGGGCGAGGACAAACAGCCCCAGCGCAAAAGCGTCCTCCTCCACATAGGGGTTCTCCTCCACCCCGTATTTTTCCAGATAGCGCCCCAGCTCCCACCACTTTCCGGCGCAGGCCAGCGCCAGCAGGCCGGTACAGGCGGCGGACAGCCACAGGAGGAAATAGGCTCCATCGAGCAGCCATTTTTTCACCTCAGAATCAACTCCGCCAGCTCCTGGGCATCCTCCGCCACATAGTCCGCCCCCTCGCCCTCCAGCTCCTGGCGGGTGCGGAAGCCCCACAGCACGCCGCAGCCGGCAAGGCCGCCGTTTTTGGCGGTGCGTATGTCCACATTGCTGTCCCCCACAAAGAGGGTGTCCGCCGGGGACGCCCCCAGCTCCTCCATCAGGCGGCGGAGCAGGGTGGGGTCGGGCTTGACGGGCAGGCCGGGCAAAGCCCCCTGGACCCGGTGGAACAGGCCGGGGTAGTACCGCTCCACCACCGGCTGGGCGGCCTCGTGGGGCTTGTTGGACAGGACGGCCAGCACCACCCCCGCCTCCTTCAGCCGCCGGACCACCTCCGGAACCCCGGGGTAGGCGGTGGTCTTGTCGGACTTGTGGGCGTTGTACCGCAGGGTGAACTCCTCCAGCGTCTGGCGGCGCAGCTCCTCGGTGAGCTCCGTCCCGGCGGGGGCCACCCGCTCCAGCAGCTTGGGGGCGCCGTTGCCCACAAAGTATTTGAACTCCTCCACCGTGTGGACGGGCCAGCCGTGGAGGGCGCACACCCAGTTGGCGGCGCCGGCCAGGTCCTCCAGGGTGTTGAGGAGGGTGCCGTCCAGGTCAAAAATAACATTTTTGTACATTCTAAGTCCTCCATATGCAGGGCGCGGCCGCCTGGCACGCCGTTTTCCGGAATCAGCGGAATTTTTACGGCGCGCCGGGGTCGTCGCGCCCTACAAAGTCACTCGTAGACGCCGATCTCCATGCAGCCGATCTCCACGGTGGTGTCCCGGGGGAACTCCGCCCGCTGGAGGTAGGCCTTCACCGCCATCTGGGCGTGCTTGGGGTTGGCCCGCTCGTCCTCCAGGTCCAGGTCGATCCGCCCGGACTCGCCGCCGCAGACGGAACCCACATCCTCCAGCACCTCGTTCAGCTCCCCCACCACGTCGTGGAGGTCCTTCCCCTCCGGAAGGGATTTGTAATGAATATACATTTCCATATTGATATTCTCCTTTGCGCTTTGTAGGGCCGCTATGGCAGGCCCCTGAAAATGCGGACACGGCAAGCCGTGTCTCTACGGCCCCTGCTCCTTCAGCAGCTCCGCCTGGTGGTCGGCGGCCAGGGCGTCGATGACCTCGTCCAGCGCCCCGTCCATCACCTGGTCGATTTTATACAGCGTCAGGCCGATGCGGTGGTCGGTGACCCGCCCCTGTGGGAAGTTGTAGGTGCGGATGCGCTCGTTGCGCATTCCCGAGCCCACCTGGCTGCGGCGCTGGGCGGTGTACTCGCTGGAAATCTTCTCCTGCTCCGCCTCATACAGCCGGGAAGCCAGCAGCCGCATGGCCTTGTCCCGGTTCTGGAACTGGCTGCGCTCCTGCTGGCACTCCACCACCGTGCCGGTGGGCTTGTGGATGAGCCGGACGGCGGAGGAGGTCTTGTTCACGTGCTGGCCCCCCGCACCGGAAGCGCGGAACACCTGCATCTCCACATCCGCCGGGTTGATCTGGACGTCCGCCGTTTCCATCTCGGGCAGGACGGCCACTGTCACCGTGGAGGTGTGGACCCGGCCGCCCGACTCCGTCTCCGGCACCCGCTGGACCCGGTGGACCCCGCTCTCAAACTTGAACCGGGACCAGGCCCCGTCCCCCTCCACGGTAAAGACGATCTCCTTGACCCCGCCCAGCTCCGTCTCGCTGGCGGAGTCCACCTCAGTGTGCCACCGTTTGGACTCGGCATACATGGAATACATCCGGAACAGGGAGTGGGCGAACAGGGCCGCTTCCTCCCCACCCACCCCGGCGCGGATCTCCACAATGACGTTCTTGCCGTCGTTGGGATCCCGGGGCAGGAGCAGGATTTGCAGCTCCTTCTCCAGCCGGGGCAGCGCTTCCAGCGCCGCCTGATACTCCTCCTGGGCCAGCTCCTTCAGCTCCGGGTCGGACATCATCTCCTCCGCCTGGGCCTTGGCGTCCAGCGTCCTCCGGTACTCCCGGAAGGCGTCCACCAAGGGCTGGAGCTCCGCCTGTTCCTTGTTCAGCCGGGCCACCAGCTCCGGGTCGTTGTATGTCTCCGAAGCCCCCAGACGGGCCTCGATCTGGCTGTATTTCGCCTCGACGGCGTTCAGCTTGTCCAGCATGGACAGCCCTCCTTGTTCGCTCTCTCGTCCCCCCGCGGGGAAAGGCCCCCTTGCTAAAGGGGGCTTAGGGCGCCCTCTAGGGCGTGTCGGCCCGGCCTGTCAAGTAATCCAGACTTACACCAAAGAAGTCGGCCATCCTAATCAATGTAGTCATCTGGGCTTCACGCTTACCATACTCATAGTCCTGATAAACGCGAGGTGAAACACCGACCTCTTTTGCTAAAGCGACTTGGGATACCTCTTTCTCCTTTCGGAGTTGACGAAGCCTTTCAGAAAAAACAGACATTTTTACATCACTCTCTTGACGCGTTATTATCCACGTGTTATAATAACAACACGCTAAAATTCACGCAATAGTTTTTGGGAGGTAAAACTTATGGAACCTTTAGCAGTATTCGCTCCCTCGTCCCCGCCGCAGCGGGCCAAGGCCCCCCTTGCTAAAGGGGGCTTAGGGCGCCCTCTAGGGCGTGTCGGTCCGGCCGGCGAGATAATCCAGGCTTACGCCGCCAAAATCGGCAATACGTGCAAAAATCGCCACCTGCGGCTCCCGTTTACCGTACTCGTAATCTTGATAAGTCCGGGAAGACACACCAATCTCTTTCGCGAAAACGGCCTGAGACATTTCCTTGTCCTTGCGGAGCTGGATCAACCGCTCAGAAAAAACAGACATTTTTCTTACACCCTCTTGACATCGTCAGATCTGACGTGTATTATATAGTTGCGTCAGATTCGACGCAAGTTATTGTTTTTGGGAGGTACTAACAATGGAACCTTTATTTGAAGCCCTCTACGCCTACGCCGTGAAAAACCGCTGCAGCGCCTATCTTGCGGAAGACGAGGAGGAGTGGTCGAAGATAGAAGAGATGGTGTGCCGTGCCATGGAGGAATTGGCCGCAAAAGGCTGCGGCGTCCCGGCGCAAAAAGTCTCCGACGGCCTGTCCACCCTCCACGAACTGGGACAGCGCAGCCTGTTCCGCTCCGGCCTATCCATCGGCCTGGAGCTGGGCCGGCTTTAGCGGTCAAACAGAAAGGACTTCACCAGGGCCAGGGGCTCCCGGACGTACATTTTCAGCCGGGTGGGCGTATGGCTGGAGGGGGCGGCCAGGACAGACACGTTCTCAAAGCCAACCCGTCCGGCCAGCATTTTGGCCCGGGTCAGGTGGAAGCCGTTGGAGACAATCACCACGCCCTCTTCCACGTCGATTCCGGACTCCTCCAGAAGGCGGGCGGTATAGGACAAATTCTGGAAGGTGTTGACAGACCGGTCCTCCAGGATGATATTTTCCCGGGGAAAGCCGTGGTCCGCCAGGTAGCCGGCCATGCCCTGGGCTTCGGACGTGGGCTCCTCCGCCCCCTGGCCGCCGGACACCACCACTGTCATGTCCGGGTGGTCCTCTAAATATTCCAGCGCCTTATCCAGCCGGTCCCGGAGCATGATGGAGGGCCCCCAGTCGTAGAGCTGGCAGCCCAGAACCACCATAGTTTTCGGGTCCCCGCTGACGTCGTCCCGGGCTCCGCCCAGCACCAGGCCCAGCAAGACCCCAAAGGCCAGCGCCCCCGCCAGAATCAACCCCAGGACCCCCTTCCAAAACGGAGGGAGCCGTTTGAACCTCCAGCCGCTCATCCCCGCGCCTCCTCCAGGTCCGCCGCCAGCCGCTCCCACACCGCGTAGAGGTGGGCCAGCTCGTCCTCCAGGGCTTCCCGCTGCTGGTAGAGCTCCTGGAGCTTCAAATAGTCGGCCGACGCCGCCTGGATATCCTGCTCCAGGTCGAACATTTTCTCCTCGGCGGAAGCCACCGCCCGCTCGGCGGCGTTGACCTCCTTCTCCAGGTTTTTGGTGCCGCCGGGGCGCTTGGGCTTGTCCTTTTTTTCAAGGGGTTCGTTCTTCATAGACGGCGCGCCGTGGTCGTCGCGCCCTACACAGAGCTTTCCCTTCTCCTTGGCGGACAGATACTCCTGATAGGTGCCCTTGAAGTCGGTGATTTTCCCGTCCTCCAGCATCCAGATGCGGGTGGCGAAGCGGTCGATGAAGTAGCGGTCGTGGGAGACGAAAAGCAGGTTGCCCTCGTAGTCCTCCACCGCTTCCTCGATCCACTCCCGGCTCTGGATGTCCAGGTGGTTGGTGGGCTCGTCCAGGATGAGGAGGTTGATTTTGCTGTCCATGAGCATGCACAGCCGCAGCCGGGACTGCTCCCCGCCGGACAGGGCGGACACCGGCTTGAACACATCCTCCCCCCGGAATTTGAAGGCGGCCAGCCGGTTCCGGGCGGTCTGGGCGGTGCAGTCCAGGTCGTAGAGCATGGTGTCCACCAGGCTGCGCTCCGGGTGGTCGAAGTGGATGATCTGGGGCAGGTAGCCCACCTTTACCGTGGGGCCCTTCCTCAGCCTCCCGCCGTCGGGCTCCTCCTCGCCCATAATGATCTTGATGAGGGTGGATTTTCCGGTGCCGTTGTCCCCCAGCAGGGCGATGCGCTCGCCCCCCTCCACCTCCAGGTCCACCCCGGAGAAAAGCGTCCGCTCCCCGAAGGACTTCTCCAGGCTCTTGATGGACAGCACCTCGTCCCCGCGAAACTCCCGCTCTCCGAAGCGGACCGATATTTTCCGGTCCTTTTTGGGCTTGTCCGTCTGGCGGATGCGCTCAATGCGCTTCTCCATGGACTGGGCCCGCTTGAAAATCTTATCGTTGCCTGAGTAGGCCCAGATGCGCAGCTGCTCCGCCGCCTTTTCCAGCTGCTGGATCTTGGCCTGCTCTTTTTCATACTGGCGCAGCTTCTCCTCGTACCGCCGCTCCTTCTCCACGGCGTAGAAGCTGTAATTTCCGCTGTAAAACTCCGCCTTGCCCTCCTGGATTTCCACCACCCGGCGGACCACCTTGTCCAGGAAATACCGGTCGTGGGAGACGGCCAGGACGGTGCCCTTGAATTTTTCCAGATACTCCTCCAGCCACTCGGTGGCCCGCAGGTCCAGGTGGTTGGTGGGCTCATCCAGGAGGAGGATGTCGGTGTCCTCCAGGATGAGCCGGGCCAGGTTGACCCGGGTCTTCTCCCCGCCGGACAGCATGTCGAAAGGCCGCTCCCGCATGTCCTGGGGAATGGACAGGCCATTGCACACCTTATTCTTGCTGGTGTCCACCTCGTAGCCGCCGCCGGACTGGAAGGCGGCGGACAGCTTGTCGTATCTGGACAGCAAAGCGGGGTCGCTTTCCCCCTCCGCCATCCGCTGGGACAAGGCCGCCATCTCCTCCTCCATTTGGCGCAGAGGGGCAAAGGCGGTGTCCAGCACGTCCTCCACGGTATAGCCCGCCGGGTAGACGGGAATCTGGGAGATCAGCCCCATGCGCTTGTTGGGCGCTACTACGATGTCTCCCTCGTCGGGGTGGACCTCCCCGGTGAGGATGCGCAGGAAGGTGGTCTTGCCGCAGCCGTTGGGCCCCAGCAGGCCCACCCGCTCCCCCGCGTCCACCTGGAAGGCCAGGCCGTCCAATATTTTCTTTCCGACCTCGAACTCTTTCACCAGGCCGGATACCGCTATATCTATCATCGCTTGGGTCCTCGCTTGTTTAAAATCTTTCGTCTCCGCCGCAGCGGGAAAGGCTCCCTCTTCGAGGGAGCTGTCACCGCCAACGGCGGTGACTGAGGGAGTGAAACAGCAAACTTTGTGTTTTTCCTATCGACTCCCTCCGTCACGGCTCCGCCGTGCCACCTCCCTCAAAGAGGGAGGCTTTTTGGCGCCCTCTAGGGCTTGTCCGTCCTGCCGGACAGATAATCCATACTGACACCAAAAAAGTCAGCAATGCTAACCAAATTGCTCATCTTCGGTTCAGATTTTCCGTACTCATATTCCTGATAAATACGAGAGGAAACGCCAATCTCTTTTGCTAATGCAGTTTGCGACATTCCTTTGCTTTTCCGGAGTTGAAGCAATCGTTCAGAAAAAACAGACATTTTTTTGCACTCCCCCTTGACTCTGGGCCAGCGGAATCCCCCCGCCACCGGGCTGTGCCCGGCGGCCCTCCCCCCTTTAGCAAGGGGGGCTTTTTGGCGCCCTCTAAGGCTTGTCCGTCCTGCCGGACAGATAATCCATGCTGACGTCAAAAATGTCGGCAATCCGAACCAATTTACTCATTCCAGGTTCAGACTTCCCATATTCGTATGTCTGGTAAACACGAGCAGAAATACCAATTTCTTTTGCAAGGGCAATCTGAGATAACCCGCTGTCTTTCCGAAGTTGAAGCAATCGTTCAGAAAAAGCAGACATTTTTTGCACTCCCCCTTGACGGCGAACAGTTCTTCGTGTTATTATAAAGATACGAATAAGACTTCGCAATATATCGCTAGGAGGAAATCTTATGGAATCCTTATTTGAAGTCCTCTATCAGTATGCTGTAGAAAACTGCTGTGGCCCACTTTCCCCAGAGGAGCGGGAGGAGCAGGAGCGGTGCAACGACATGCTGTGCCGCACTATGGATGAGCTGGCCGCCCAAGGCTGCGGCGAGCTGGCCCAACAGGTGGAGGACAGCACAAAGTCCCTGGCCTGGCTGGGCCAGCGCAGCCTGTTCCGGGCCGGGCTGTCCATCGGCATGGCGCTGAACCGGCTGTAGGTTCAGCCCTCCGCTGTCAGCTCCAGCAGCTTAGCGGTGAGCTCCTCCAGCTTCATCCCCCGGGAGCCCTTGAGCAGGACGGTGCAGTCCGGCCCAACCACCTGGGGCAGAACGGCCTTGGCCTCCTCCCGGGTTCTACAGTGGAACACCGTGGGGACGCCGGCGTCCCGGGCGCCCTGGGCGATATGCTCCGCCATCTGGCCCACGGCCACCAGGCAGTCAATGCCCACCGCCCCCAGGTACTCCCCCACGCCGCTGTGGAGGGCGGGGGCGAAGGGCCCCAGCTCCAGCATATCTCCCAAAATGGCGGTTTTCCGCCCCCCCTTGCTGTCGGCCAGCACACTGATGGCTGCCCGCATGGACTGGGGGTTGGCGTTGTAGGTGTCGTCCAGAATGGTAATCCCCTCCCCCCGGCGCAGCACGTTCATCCGCATCCGGGTGGGCACGAACTGGCCCAGCCCCTCCTCCACCTCGTCGGGCGTCAGGCCGAACCGCTCCCCCACCGCCGCGGCGATGAGGGCGGGGTAGATCATGTGGTCCCCCAGGGCGGGGATTTTCACCTCCCGATCCATCTTTGGGGTGGTCAGGCGGCAGTGGATATGGCTGACGCCGTCTCCGCCGGTGGGCTGGGCCCGGTACTCACAGCCCTCCCCCCGGCCGCAGAACACCGCCGGAACGGGGGTATTCCCCCGCAGCCCGGACAGCAGGGCGTCGTCCCCGTTGAGGACCACCATTCCGCCGCTTTTGACGTGGGGCAGCAGCTCACACTTCGCCTTGAGGATGTTCTCCCGGCTGCCCAGCCGTTCGATGTGGGCGTCTCCCACATTGGTGATGACCCCCACGTCGGGCTTAACGATATCCGCCAGATAGTCGATCTGTCCCAGGCCGTCCATCCCCATCTCCAGCACGGCGATCTGCACGCTGGAATCCAGGCGGAGCAGGGTCAGGGGCAGGCCCACGTTATTGTTGAAATTGCCCTCGGTCTTGAGGACCTTATACTTGACCCCCAGCACGGCGGCCAGCATATCCTTGGCGGTGGTCTTGCCCACGCTTCCCGTCACCGCCACGAAGGGGATCGAAAAGCGGTTTTTATACCAGGCCGCCAGGTCCCGGAGGGCCTTCTGGGTGTCCTCCACCTTGACGTAAAACTTCCCCGGCAGGTAGCTGTCCCGGGTCCGGGCGGTGAGGCAGCCCCCAGCGCCCCCCTCCAGGGCGGCGTTGATATAGGCGTGGCCGTCGAACCGGTCGCCAGTCAAAGGAATGAACAGGGCCCCGGGGTGCATGGAGCGGCTGTCTGTGTCCACCCGGTCAATGGGGGCGTCCCGGTCGGCAAACTCCCCCAGCAGCTCCCCGCCTACCGCTTCCAGCAGCTGGCCCAAGGTAATGGCTTCCACCGCTTACAGCCCCCCTTTCCGCGCTTCCAGCGAAAGCTGGATGATGGTGTCGCACAGCTCTCCGTAATCCATCCCCGCAGCCGCCGCCTCCTGGGGCACCAGGCTGGTGGGGGTCATGCCGGGGAGGGTGTTGATCTCCAGAAAATAGGGTGTGCCGTCCGGGGTGACGATGAAGTCCGCCCGGGCGTAGACCGACAGGCCGATGGCGCGGAACACCGCCAAGGCGGCCTCCCCCATGGCCCGCTCCCAGGCCGCCGGAATCTGGGCGGGGCACACCTCGGTGGCCGCGCCGGGCTGGTACTTGTTGGCGTAATCGTAAAAGCCTTCCTTGGGGATGATCTCGATGGAGGGCAGGGCCCGGTCCCCCAGCACCGCCACCTGGATCTCCCGGCCCTGGATGTACTGTTCGATCACGGTGCGGCCCCCCAGCCTTATGCTCTCCTCCAGGGCCCGCTTCAGCTCCCCGCGGCTTTTGGCGATGTACACCCCAATGGAGGAGCCGCTGTCGATGGGCTTCACCACCACAGGCAGCTTGGTCCGCCGGACCAGCTCCTCCAAATTTTCCTCCGTGACGGACACCGCCTCCCACCGGGGGGTCGTCACCCCGCCGGCCACCAGCCGCTTGGTCAGGTCCTTATCCATAGCGATGGCGGAACCCAAACAGCCGGAGCCGGTGTAGGGCACCCCCAGCAGGTCCAGGGCGGCCTGGATGCGGCCATCCTCCCCGCAGGCGCCGTGGAGGGCCAGATAGACCACGTCCGCCCGGGCGCACATCTCCAGGACCCCCGGCCCGATGGCGGAGGGGCCGGGGCGGCTGGCCCTCAGCTGTTCCAGGTCGGGGGCCTCCCGGGCCACCCGCTTGAAGGAGTCCGGGATGGGGGCCTCGTAAAAGTTCTCGCCGTTCAGGGCCCCGTCCAGCCCATAGAAGAGGTCCATCAGCGCCGCCTGGTGCCCCCGCTCCCGCAGAGCCTGGCACACCATCGCCCCCGAGGACAGCGACACATTGCGCTCCGGGCTCAAGCCGCCCGCCAAAACTAAAACTCTCATCAATGATCCCCTCGCTTCACCATTTGCGCCCCTTTTCAGCAGGGCATAGGAATTACATTTTATCACTAATAGGGTATTCTAACACATCTGCCGGTAATACTCAACCCGAAGAAGAAATTTTTACATGCTTGTCCCACAAATTCAGGAAATCTTCCACATGTAGGGCAAAACTCTGCCCTTGCCTCTGTCTCCGACCGCAAAAAGCCCCACCTCCAGGAGGTGGGCGGCTATAAAACGCCGGAGCATCCCACGATACTCCGGCGTCTTGTCAAGTTTTCAATTGTCAGGCTGGCGAAAGCCGCCTGTCTCTCTTTACGCCAACCTCTCCCGGATCAGCTGGCCCATTTTCAGGGTGCCCACCGCTTCCTCGCCGGGCTTGGCGATGTCGGCGGTGCGCCAGCCCTCGTTGAGGACGGCGTCCACCGCCTCCTCGATGGCTCTGGCTTCCTCGGGCAGGTTGAAGGAGTAGCGGAACATCATAGCCACAGAAAGGATGGTGGCGATGGGGTTGGCCTTGTCCTGGCCGGCGATGTCGGGGGCGGAGCCGTGGATGGGCTCATACAGCCCGGGGGCGGCATCGCCGATGGACGCGGAGGGCAGCAGGCCAATGGAGCCGGTGATCATAGAGGCCTCGTCGGACAAAATATCGCCGAACATGTTCTCGGTGACCACCACGTCGAACTGCCCCGGGTCCCGGACCAGCTGCATGGCGGCGTTGTCCACCAGCACGTCCTCGTACTGGACATCGCTGTACTCCTCTGCCAGCTTGTGCATCACCTGCCGCCACAGGCGGGAAGTCTCCAGCACGTTGGCCTTGTCCACGCTGGCCAGCCGCTTCCCCCGCAGGCGGGCCAGCTCAAAGGCCCGGCGGCCGATGCGCTCGACCTCCTTCTCTGAGTAGGCCATCCGGTCGGCGGCCTCCTCCCCCCTGTCCTCGGTGGCGTACCGCTCCCGCTTGCCGAAATAGATGCCGCCGGTGAGCTCCCGAACGATCATCAGGTCGATGCCCCTGTCGGCCGTCTCCTTTTTCAGCGGGCAGGACTCCGCCAGGGCGGGGCGCAGGGCGGCGGGGCGCAGGTTGGCGTACAGCCCCAGGTCCTTGCGGATGGACAGCAGGGCGGT
>JAAWNI010000019.1 GCA_022798855.1 Lawsonibacter sp.
GCCCACCGTCCGGCCGCCCCGGCTGGGGGGGAATAAGCGGCTGGGGGTGTTCGCCACCCGGTCCCCCTTCCGGCCCAACCCCCTGGGGTTGTCCTGTGTCCGGCTGGTGGAGGTCCGGCAGGACCGGGCGCTGGGGCCTGTCCTCGTCGTGGCGGGGGCCGACCTGCTGGACGGCACCCCTATCTACGATGTGAAGCCCTATCTGCCCTATGCCGACTGCAAGCCCGACGCGGTGGGCGGCTTTGCCGCCCAGCCCAAGGGGGCCGATCTGGAGGTGGACTGCCCCTCGGAGCTTCTGGAGATCGTCCCGGAGGGTAAGCGGGCCGCCCTGCTGGCCGTCCTGGCCCAGGACCCCCGGCCCCAGTACCAGGACGACCCCCGCCGGGTCTACGGCATGGCCTTCGCCGGCCTGGAGGTGAAATTCCAGGTGGCGGGGGAGCGGCTGACGGTGGCGGAGATTTTGTAGGGCGGGACGGCCTCGGCCCGCCGTTTCCACAGAGGGCACCCCTGAAAGGCGGCGCGCCGGGCCGCTGCGCCCTACAGGTATTTTTCTGTAGGGGCGCACATTGTGCGCCCGCCGTGAACGAGCCGGGTCCGTAAAAACGGGCGGACAATGTCCGCCCCTACACGGGGTATGGCGGTTGCGGGCGGATGATATCCGCCCCTACAGCGGCTGGAACCTTAAAAAATTTAAAAAAACCCTTGACCTTCCCCCTTCTGGATGATGTACGGTGTCCTCAGAAAGGAGCTGAAGAACATGGAAAATAATCTGATGGTGGCCCAAGCCACGATGACAGCCATGGCATTGGCCGGGATATTTACAGTGGTCCTTCCTCTGGGACTGGGGATCTTCTTTTGGAGGAGGACTGGGGGGCGCTGGCGGTTTTTCTTCCTTGGCTGCGTGATATTCCCTGTGTTTGCCCTGGTGCTGGAGCAGCAGGCTCACAGGCTTCTGCTGGGAGGTCCACTGGGTCCGGCGCTGCAAGGAAATCTCTGGCTGTACGCCCTGTACGCCGGCCTGATGGCCGGGGCATTTGAGGAGTGCGGGCGGTGGCTGGCCCTCAAATCGGCCCTGCGATGGAGCCGGGGCCCGGAAGATGCCTTGATGTATGGTGCGGGCCATGGTGGAATTGAGGCAGTACTGCTGGCGGGGATGACCATGCTGAACAACATTATCGTCTCCCTGGCGCTGAACCGGGGCGGGCTGGCAGCTGTGGAGGACTTCATGGGGCCCATCCCGGAGGCAGGCATGGCGGCAATCCAGGGTATGGCCGCTGCTCCGGCGGGCCTCTACTTCTGGACGGCCTTTGAGCGGCTGTCAGCAGTGGGCCTGCACACCGCCCTGTCGGTACTGGTGTATACCGCCGTCCGCAAGCGGGGGAAGTGGTATTGGTTCCCCGCGGCGGTCCTGATCCACACCCTGGTGGATATGGCGGCGGTTTTGGCCAACGCCCTTTTCCCTGTTGCCGCCACGGAGGGGGCAATCGCCTTGCTCACCCTGGGGGTGGTATTCCTCGCCCGAAAAATTTATTTGGATGAAAAGCAGAAAAACGCTTGACCTTCCCCCTTGTGGAAGGTGTAAAGTGGGTTCAGAAAGGGGGATTGCCCATGAAAATCAATGAGGTAGAAGCCCAGGTGGGCATCACCAAAAAGAACATCCGCTTTTATGAGGAGCAGGGGCTGCTGTCCCCCCGGCGCAACAGCGAGAACGGCTACCGGGACTACGGCGAAGGGGAGGTGGCTGTCCTGCGGCAGATCAAGCTGATGCGCAAGCTGGGCGTGCCTTTGGAGGAGATACGCCGGATGCAGGCCGGGGGCACGGTGGCCGACGGGATGCGCCGCCACCTGGTCACCCTGGAGCGGGAGCGGCGCAGCCTGGAGCAGTCCATCCAGCTCTGCTCCGGCCTGAAGGACCGGGAGGAGCGGCTGGAGTCCCTGGACGCGGCGGTGCTGCTGGAGGAGATGGAGCGGCTGGAGCAGGCGGGCACCACCTTCCAGGACAAGCAGAAGCACGACGCCAAGCCCGCCCGCTACGCTGGGGCCGTCGTCATGGCCCTGCTGACCACCGCCCTCATGGCGGCCCTCATTGTGCTGATGGTGTGGGGCTTCACTGTGGACTCCGCCGACGCCCCGCCCTTCCCCCTGCTGGCGGTGATAGTGGCCATCCCCGCCGTCATCATCCTGGGCGTCCTGCTGGCGCTGTTCCAAAGGATCAAAGAAATCCAGAGAGGAGAGGAAGACGATGCGAAAAACTACTAGCGGAAAGGGCTTTGCCGGGTCGGTGGTGGTCACAATCCTGGTGGCCGGGTTCATGTTCCTGCTCACCGGGGCCATGCTGGTTGGCTACTTCGGCGGCCTGACCGAGCCCTTTGCCACCGGGGTGGTCCTTTTCGTGGCATTTTTGTATCTGGCCATCGCTGTGGGCGTGGTCATCGCCTTGTTCCAGCGGTTCAAAGAGATTCAAAAGGGGGAGGAAGAGGATGCGAAACACTACTGACCCAAAGCTCAGCTGGAAAGCGTGGCTGGAACAGCACCGCTCCAAGCTGGGGCTGGCGGCGGCGCTGGCCAGTCCGTTCTTGATTTTTGCTTTGCTGATCGACGGCCCCCTGCCCCACCGCCTGCTGGGGGCGGCGGCGCTGCTTCTGGCGCCTGTATTCGTCCTGTACTCCTATCGCTGGGCGGCCTACGCGGTGGGGCTCCTCATCGCGCTCAGCCAGCGGCGGGAGGAGAGGAAGAGAGGGGAAGAGGAGGATGCGAAACGCTATTGACAGCAAGCTCTGGATGGTTTTGACGCTTCTGGCTTACCTCGCCGCCCGGCGGCTGAAGCCGTCCGGCTGGGTTGCGCTCCTGTGGCTGGGGATATTGGCGCTGGAGCTTCTGGTGTATCTGTCCGGGTTCTGCTTCGCGCTGTATCAGCGGCGGAAGGAGAAGCAGCGGCGGAAGCTGGAGGACGCACAGCATGGGGAGGATGCGGGGAGCGGCCCAGCCCCGGTGGAGAAAAAGGGCTTCCCCTGGGGCAGGCTCTGGCTGGCCGCCTTTCTGCTGATGATTTTCAGCCCGCTCCTGCTGACCACACATTGGTTTTTCTTTGCGGTCATCCTCCTGTTCGGCCTGCCCCTTCTGCCCGTGCTGATTGCCGCGGTTGGATTCTGCGCCGCGGCGGAGGAACGAAAGAAAGAAAAAGAGAAAGGAGAGCTTCATCATGCGAAAAAATTCTGATAAAAAGAGCCACGGCCTGATGGGCGGCGTGCTCGCGGCGGTGCTGGTGGTGGGCTTTGTGCTGGTGCTTTTGGCCGCCATGTTTCAGGCCTTCGGCCCGGTGCTCCCCTTCCTGGGGGAGCTGGGCGCGGCAGTTGGGGTCATGCTGTTTTACGCCGGGGCGGTCCTGGCCGTGGGGATCGGCGTTGTAGCGGCCCTGTACCAGCGTTGGAAGGAAATTCAGGGAGGAGAAGAGGATGAAGCCAAAAAGTATTGAGAAGCGCGCGGCGGTGCGGTCGGCGGTGCTGAGCACCCTGTTCCAGGTGATGGCGGCGGGGGCGCTGCTCTACCTGCGGACCCTCTCCCCGCCGGACTGGCTGGGCGGGCTGCTGCTGATCCTGGCCGTGTCCGACCTGGCCGCCATTCCCTTCACCTTCGCCGTCCTGCGGCAGCGGGTGCGGGAGATCGAGGGGGGAGAGCTGGATGAAGCGCGGAAGTACTAGAGAGAAGCGGGGGGCCGTGGTTGGAGTTCTGCTGTTCGACCTGCTCATGGGGGCCTGCGTGGCGGCCTTTGGAGCCCTGTGTTTTATCCCCGAACTGCCCCGATGGCTGTTCATCCTGTTTGCCGTCAGCGGAGCGCTCTGCGCCGCCCCGATGGCCCCCGCCCTGTGGGCGCTGAAAAAACGCTTTCAAGAGATTGACGCTCTGGAAGATAATCAAACTGTGACATTGCATAAGGAGGAAAACATTATGGTATTGGTAAACATCGACTACATCCCCGGGAAGGAATTTGAGGTGCTGGGCATGGCCAAGGGCACCGTGGTCCAGTCCAAGAACTTCGGCAAGGACTTCATGGCCGGCATGAAGACCCTGGTGGGCGGCGAGATCACCGGCTACACCGAGATGCTCAACGAAGCCCGCCAGATCGCCGTGAAGCGGATGGTGGACGAAGCCGAAGCCCTGGGGGCCGACGCCGTCATCAACATCCGCTACGGCTCCTCCGCCGTGATGCAGGGGGCCGCTGAGGTCATCGCCTACGGCACGGCGGTGCGGTTCAAATAAGAACCTGTCGGGGCGGTCTTTGTACCGCCCCGTTTTTCTGCATCCAAAGACAGCAGCCCCGGCCTTTTTGCCTTGACAACCCTCGCGTTCCAGGCTTATAATTACGTGCGTCAGGGGCGGACATGGCCCGCCCCAGGCAGACTGAGACTACATATATTGTTAGAATATAAAAGGAGCTGGGTTGTCATGTTTGGTCTGTTTGGAAAGAAAGAGGAAAAGTCCCCGGAGGAGCGGCTGGCCGGCCTTCAAAATAAGAAGGACTGGGCCGGCCTGTCCAAGGCCTACTACGAGATGGGCAAGGCCGCCATGGACCGGGGCGACCTGAACCACGCCCAGCTGTGGCTCCACCGGGCCGACACCATTTACAGCGCCGACGACGCCACCTGCGAGAAGGTGGGGGACAAGATCATGGACGACTGCTCCGACCGCATCGGCGCGCTGGAGGAGGAGGGCGGACTGCTGTACAACTCCCTCCCCGCCCAGATCGAGGAGAAGGCCGAAGAGCTGAACGACCCCCAGCTCCGCATTTGGGGGATGCTGTCCATCGCCCGGCTGGCAAATCTGGGCGGGCGGCTGGCCAGGCTCCCCGGCTGCGAGGTGCTGGGCGAGCTGGGCTGGGCGGTGGATATGATGTTCAAGTCCATCCAGGAGGCCCCCTCCCAGGAGGAGTATCAGCGCCTGATGTCGGTCTGCAACGGCCTGTACGAGCTCAACAGCAAGCCGGCCTACTACACCGGCGAAATCGAGGTCCCCGGAAAAGCCCCCTTCCAGGTCTTCGACCTGAACGGCATGATGGGGGTGGAGCAGGAGCTCAACAGCTGCATCGACAACCACCTGCGCCTGCTGGCCGCCCTGAGCCAGGGGGCGGAGCCCCCCGCCGCTGAGTGCGGCGTGGTGGGCTGCACCATCCTGCCCGACTACCGCGTGCGCACCGGCACCGGAAATCTGGAGGAGGACCCCCAGATCAAGGCGGAGCTGGAGCGCATCTGGAGCGATTTTGCCGCCGTCCGGGACCAGATCCCCCTGGAGGAGATCAAAAAGCGGATCGCGGAGTACAAACAGCTGGATATTCTGACAAAATAATGGCATGGCCCCGACGGAACACTCCGCCGGGGCCGCTTTTTTTATTGGGATAAATCCTGGGTCAGAAGCTCGGCCCAATTCCGCCTGCCGTACAGCACTCTGGAGGCGCTTACGGTTTTGGAATCCTGCTCCACGAGATATCAATATTTTATCAGAATAACGATATGGCGTCAAGGGTCCGGCGTGTCTTTCAGTCCCACCAGATAGTCCAGCGAAACCTGGTACAGCTTCGCGATCCGCATGAGGATGGATATTTTGGGCTCACGGGTGCCTAATTCATAGTTTTGATAGGCTTTTTCTGTGATATCACAGTAAATCGCTACTTCCTTTTGCGTATATTTATGGTTTCTCCGGCAAGTTTTTAACCGCTGAGACAAAACTTCCTGCATCCGCATCAACACCTACAACTGTTCTTGACAAAACAGTATAGAGTGTTATAATCGAAATTATACCAACATTCGTTGGTGTTAATGGGCGATAAAGCAACACAGTACAGCAAAAACCGCCTGTGTTTTTTAAGATTCAGGAGACAGTCTTTCCCCGCTACGCTTTATCTCCGGGGTAGTACTTTTTCAATCCGAGAATCGTGTGGACGATAAACTCCTTATCCCTTCCGGAAAGATTTTGAAGCATGCGGTCAATCAGCGGGTCCAACGCCTTTTCCTCATCGCCGCACAGCAGGTAATTCATATCCAGGTCGAGCACGTTCGCAATGTTGATTAGTGTTTTCAAACTAGTCGTCATCAGGTTGACTTCCAACTTGCCCATAGCGTTTGTCGATATGCCAACCATCTCCGCAAGCGTTTCCTGTGTCAGACCAGCGGCATTCCTTGCGGCCTTAATACGTTTCGCAATGGCCGGATAGTCTAACTTATACTTATAATCCATATATTCCACTCCCTATACTCCATAGAATACACACTGGACTAGAAAAGTGAAATTGAACTGCTAAACGCAAAAGTTATTGACTACAGATAAATTATTGGCTATACTTGAGGTAAATAAACACGCTTGGAGATTTTAATATGGAAAACAACAAAAAACCGGCGGCACGGGCACGCCTGACTGACCCACAGCTGTCCCGCAGAATCGGCAACGAGCTTTTCAACGGCGTGGTCACAGCCGCGGTTATGTCGGAAAAACGCCGGCCTGGGCTCTGGCAGGACATGCTCCGGGCGGCGGACCGGGGCGCGGCCAGGACGAAAGAGGGCACCATCGACGCCTTTTTCTTTCAGGCCATGGTAGACCGCCTGCTGGAAGAATTTCATACGGAAGACAAATAGGGGCTGTCCACTTTCATCGTGGACAGCCCCGTTTCATTTGTCTGAGGGTAATGCCGCCCTCTCCGTCACGGCTGCGCCGTGCCACCTCTCCCAAAGGGAGAGGTAAAAGGGTGCGGAAACGAACCTCCCCGATCTGGAGAAGCCCAGCCTGTAGAAAAACCTTCGTCCTCCGCCGGGAAAGGCTCCCTCTTTGAGGGAGCTGCCGCCGCCGCAGGCGGTGACTGAGGGAGTCTCTTGCTTGGAGCTGTTTCGGGTTACGGAATCCCCCCGCCACCGGGTTACACCCGGCGGCCCTCCCCCCTTTAGCAAGGGGGGCTTGGGTGCTTGAAGGCCCCGGTCCTGCTCCAAAGGCCCCCTTGTTAAAGGGGGCTGGCACGGCGTAGCCGTGACTGGGGGATTCTTTTACTCTGAGCTGTTGCAGGCTATGGAATCCCCCCCGCCGCCAGAGAACGGCGCACCGGGGTCGTCGCGCCCTACAGATTTCCTGTAAACGGAATCCCTGACAGGGGGGCTTGGGGGGCGCAAGCCCCCGTTTCACCGGTGGTACAGCTTGTTGGTCTGATACTTGGGTTCGCAGGTGAGCTGGAGCCCCAGCTTTTTATAGGTCCCCTCGTCCGCCGGGGAGAGGATCACCGAACAGTGGGCCTGGCAGCCTTTCAGGGCGGCCAGCTGTTCCAGGGCTTTGGCGGCCTTGGGCTCAGCGTTGGCGGAGGAAGCCAGGGCGATGAGCACCTCGTCGCTGTGGAGCCGGGGGTTGGCGGAGCCCAGGTACTCCACCTTGACGGTTTGGATAGGCTCAATGGCGGACTGGGCGATGAGGTGGACGCCGTGCCCCCCCGCCCCGGAGAGCTTTTTCAGGGCGTTGAGGAGGGCGGCGGCGGAGCAGCCCATCAGCTCGGAGGTCTTGCCGTCCACCAGGGAGCCGTCGGCCAGCTGGATCGCCATAACAGGCTCGCCGGTGGCTTCGGCCAGCTGGTTGGCCCGCTCCACCACCGGGCGGATGTCCGGCGTGATCCCCGACTGCTGCATCAGCAGCTCCAGCTTGTACACCGCGCTGTCGGAGCCCTTGCCCTGGCGGCGGTCGCACAGGGCGTCGTAGTACCGGCGGACGATCTCCTGATTCGCCGCCGCCTGGCAGACCCCGTCGTCAAAAATGCAGCTGCCCGCCATATTCACCCCCATGTCAGTGGGGGATTGGTAGGGGCAGGAGCCGGTGATCTTCTCGAACATGGCGGCCAGCACGGGGAAGACCTCCACGTCCCGGTTGTAGTTGACGGTAGTCTCGCCGTAGGCCTGGAGGTGGAAGGGGTCGATCATGTTCACGTCGTCCAGGTCGGCGGTGGCCGCTTCATAGGCCAGGTTGACCGGGTGTTTCAGGGGCAGGTTCCAGATGGGGAACGTCTCGAATTTGGCGTAGCCGGCCACCACCCCCTGCTTGTGCTCGTGGTAGAGCTGGCTGAGGCAGGTGGCCATCTTGCCGCTGCCCGGCCCGGGGGCGGTGACCACCACCAGGGGGTGGGCCGTCTCAATAAAGTCGTTGCGGCCGAAGCCCTCGTCGCTGACGATCCTGGCGATGTTGTGGGGGTAGCCCTCGATGGGGTAGTGGCGGTAGACCTTCAGCCCCAGCCCCTCCAGCCGGGCCTGGAAGGCGTCGGCGGCGGGCTGGCCGGTGTACCGGGTGACCACCACGCTGCCCACGCACAGCCCCCGGCCCCGGAACTGGTCGATGAGCCGGAGGACGTCGCTGTCGTAGGTGATGCCCAGGTCCCCCCGGACCTTGTTCTTCTCGATGTCGCCGGCGTTGATGGCGATGATGATCTCCGCCTTGTCCCGGAGCTGCTCCAGCATCCGCAGCTTGCTGTCCGGCTCAAACCCTGGGAGCACCCGGCTGGCGTGGTAGTCGTCGAAGAGCTTGCCCCCGAATTCCAGATAGAGCTTGCCCCCGAATTGGGCGATCCGGTCCCGGATGTGCTGGGACTGGGTGGTCAGGTATTTCTCGTTGTCAAAACCTCTCTTGAACATTCCCCTCATCTCCCTTTCTCTGCGGTGCATCTAACATACTCCAGTATTTTACATCGGGAGGGGGAGGAGCGTCAAGGGGTTTGGGACAAAGAAGGGATGTCCCCGCGCAGAGGTAGGGCCCTTTGAGAAAGGAATCCCCCCGCCACTTCGTGGCACCCCCCTTTAGCAAGGGGGGCTTGGTGCTTGAAGGTCCCGGTCCTGCTCCAAAAGGCCCCCTTGTTAAAGGCTGCGCCCGCAGGCGCGTTTCGAGGTCAACCGCCGCAAAGCGGCGGCTCTTAGACCGAGATGGCTGGCAGCGGCGTAAGCCGCTGACTGGGGGATTCCCCCCAAAAAAGGCGCGGCCGCGGCAAGCCACGACCCCGCGAAACAGCGCTTGCGGGGCCATGTCCCACCGTGGCCGCGGCCAAAGAGAGGGGGAGGGTTTATTGAGGGAGGGTGAGATCGCCCTCCTTGATCCAGCCGATGCGCCGCAAAACCTCGCAGAATACCACCGACAGGACGGCGGGGAGGATAAAGCAGATTAAAATGAGCCCAACCCAGTGGAGGGCGGTGGGCGTGATGGCGGAGGCGCCCTCGGCCAAGGCCCGCTCGCTGGGGGCCAACCAGCCCGTCCACACGCCGATCTGTCCGCAAAGGCCGCAGGTGCCCATGCCGGAGTTGATGGGGTCGCCGTTCATCTCCAGGCGGAACAGGCAGGTGGCGATGGGCCCGGTGATGGCGGAAGCCAGGGTGGGGGGGATCCAGATCCGGGGGTTTTTCACGATGTTGCCCATCTGGAGCATGGAGGTGCCCAGCCCCTGGGAGACAAGGCCGCCCCAGTGGTTCTCCCGGAAGGACATCACGGCGAAGCCCACCATCTGGGCGCAGCAGCCCGCCACAGCCGCCCCTCCGGCCAGCCCCACCAGCCCCAGGGTGTGGCAGATGGCGGCGGAGGAGATGGGCAGGGTGAGGGCGACGCCCACCAGGACGGAGACGGCGATGCCCATCCAGAAGGGCTGGAGGGTGGTGGTGCGGTTGATCAGGGTGCCGAAGGCGCTGGCCGCGGAGCCAATGGGGGGCGCGATGAGGTAGGACAGGGCCACACCCGCGAAAATGGTGGCGGCGGGGGTGACCAGCAGGTCCACACGGGTCTCCTTGCTCACCGCCTTGCCCACCTCAGACGCCAGGATGGCGATGAACAGCACCGCCAGGGGGCCGCCAGCGCCGCCCATGGCGTTGGCCGCCTGGCCCACCGCCGCCAGTGAGAACAGCACCAAAGGCGGGGCCTGGAGGGCGTAGCCAATGGCGATGGCCATGGCCGGGGCGGACATGGCGGAGGCGAAGCCCCCCATCTCCACCAGGAGGGCCAGCCCCAGCTGCTGGCCCAGCGTCTTGATGATGGTGCCGATGAGCAGGGAGCAGAACAGGCCCTGGGCCATGGCCCCCAGGGCGTCGATGCCGTAGCGTTTGGCGGAAACCACGATGTTTTTCCGCTTGAGAAATCCTTTCATAATGTATCTCCTCTTTTACAGAAAATAGTCCACACATGTGTCAAGACACCTATGTGGACTATTATAGCGGCTGGATAAAATTTGTCAAGAGAAAGACGGCAGGTTTCTACTGTAGGGGCGGCCTAACGGAGCCCGCCAGATTACGACGGGCGCATGATATGCGCCCCTACAACGCGCTCAAGGACATCGGGCGTAGGGGCGGGTATTACCCGCCCGTCCAGATTTGCGCAAACCTCGCGGGCTGCCGCAGGCCGCCCCTGCGTGGAGTCAGTCCTCATCCCGGTAGGGGTCCAGCACGATGTGGACCACGGCGCACAGGATGCCCGCCACGGCGAAGACCCACCAGGCGGTGCGCCAAAGGTCCAGGGCCAGCCCCAGCCCCACGTAGAGGGCGGTGGTGGCCGCCATCAGGGCGGCGCAGATGGTGTTGATCACGCCTTTGCGCTTCTTCACCGCTGGGGTGGGGTTGTTGTTCCGGTTGTACTCGTCAATTTTATACTTCTCCTCCTGGATGCCGGCGTAGACGAAGGCGGCCACCGCCCCGGCCACGATGAGAAGAAATACCGACACAGCATAGGACTCAAAGGGCTCCTCCTCGGGGAACCGGGAGAAAAACAGCACCAGCAGGGCCACGCCAAAGAGGATGGCCCCCACGCCCCCGGCGATGAACCAGACAAATTTCTGCCGGAAGGCCTGCCGCTCCCGCTCGGTATAGAAGTCGGCGATCACGGGGTACTGCTTGCGGAAGTTGTCCTCCTGGATGGCGCTGGCCACGATGGCCACCACGCACACCGTGATAATCAGCAGCAGGACGGCGGCGGTCCGGTGCTCGTCCACGCCCTTGGCTTCCAGCAGGCCGCACAGGCCCACCCCGGCGATGATGCCCCCAATGGCGAGGGCCATGCGCCGGGAAAAGCGGTTCATAAAGCTGTCGTACTGGGCGGTGTCCTCCACCAGGCTGTCCTCCACGCTGCCCCGCATGAGGGTGTCCAGGTCCACCTGATACAGGTCGCAGATGCGGAGGATGGTGTCCATCTCGGGAAAGCTCTGGGCGCCCTCCCACTTGCTCACCGACTGGCGGGAGACTTCCAAAATCTCGGCCAGCTGCTCCTGGGTCTGGCCCCGGTGGGTGCGGAGGAATTGCAGGTTGTCGGAAAATGCCATATTGGATGTACCTCCTCGGTTTCAGGATGGCTCCAGCATACCCCGGCACGGGCCGCAACTCCACCGATTTTCTGTTGCGTTTGAAGATTTCGCTGTCAATTTCCGGTTGCGCGGGCGCCTAATCCCCCTTTTTACCGTTTTTCCACAGCACAAAGGCCAGGATCAGCCCGCCCAGGATCATCAAAATGCCAATGGCCAGGATAACAGTGGCAAAGCCCATAATGAAGCTTTCAAACCCGGAGAAGGGGGTGGCCTGGACGACGCCCAGCTCCCCCATGATGGCCCCCTCCAGCTCCGGCGGGCCGCTGTAGGTCCAGCCGCCGCCGGAGAGCCCAAAACCCCCCATCATCTGGTGGGAACCGGCGAACATGCTCCCGAAGCCCCACCGGGCCAGCGCCCCTACCAGGGCCACCCCCGCCCCCTGGAGGGCGATGTAGACCCCGGCCAGCCAGCCCCACCGGCGGACCATCCGCCCAATCAGGCCGGGGAGGTTGGGGTCGGCCCCGGACCGGGGCGGGGGCGCAGGGTCCTCCCGGGGCTGGACCGGGGGCGGTGCGGCGGGCCGCTCCGGCTCCTCCCCGTCATCGAGAAGGTGGTCGGTGGTGACGCCGAAGGCCCGGGCTAGGGCCAGCAGCTTGTTCACGTCGGGGGAGGACTCCCCCAGCTCCCATTTACTGACAGCCTGGCGGGACACCCCCGTCTGGGCGGCCAGCTCCTCCTGGGACAGCCTTCTGTCCCGGCGGTACCAGGCGATTTTTTCATGCAGCTTCATTGGCTGTTCCTCCTTTTCTGTGGAACCAGCATATCAGAAAGGGCGGTTGCGGTCCACCAGGAGGGACTGGAACTTCCGCAACCGCCGGTTGCGCCGACTCAGGGATGGAACCACCAGGGCGGCTCCTCCGGGTCGGGCTGGACCGCCCCGCCGGGGGACCAGAAGCAGATGTTCAGGTCCACGCTGCCCTCGATGCCGTCCACCGCGCCGGAGCTGGAGTACTGCCACATGTCGTAGTAGTAGCGGAAGGTGGTGGGGGCGGTGTCCTTGGTGTAGTGGGCCAGCCAGAAGGGGTAGCCCTGGAGGTACTCCAGCATGATGCCGCCGGTGTATACCTTTCTGGGACTGCCGTAGAGCATGGGGGTGTAGCCGGCGTCCTCCACCACCTGGCAGAAGGCCAGGGCGCAGGCGGTGATGGTGTTGCCGTCGGTGTCCTTGGTGCGGGAGCCCTCCTTGTCCTGCTCCTCCCAGTCGAAGACCACCGGGTATGTAATGGGGTAGTCCTTAATCCACTCCAGAAGCAGGCGGGCTTCCTCCTCGGCTTCGGCGGGGGTGAGGGCCTGGGAGAAGAAGTACACCCCCACCTCCAGGCCGTTGGCCAGGGCGCCGGCCATGTTGGCTTCAAAGTAGGCGTCCTTCTGGATGGTGCCCAGGGTGTAGCCCCGGTAGCCCGCCCGGATCATGGCGAAGTCCATGCCGGCGGCGGCCACCTTGGCCCAGTCCACCTCCTTCTGGTGGGCGGAGACGTCCAGCCCCCGGGTGAAGGGGGCGTCCTCATAGGAGAGGTAGCCCCGCTCATCCAGCTGAAAGGCCCCGTCCCGATAGGGGTTGGGCGGTATCTCGGAGGGCTCGGGCAGGGTGTAGCCCTCAGTCATGCCGTAGAATTCCCTGGCGTAGCTGGCGATGATGGTGGCCCCCTCCGCCCGGCTGGTGTTCTCCAGGGGGAGGAAGCGGTTGTCCGGCGTGCCCTGCATCAGCTTGACGCTGTTGGCCCAGTCCACGGCCGCCGCCGCCCAGTCGGAGATGTCCTCCCGGTCGGCGTAGGGGGTGGGGCTGGCGGCCTCCGGCCGGCCCTGGTCCGTCCACAGGAGGACGGCGATCTGTTCCCGGGTGATGGGGTCCTCGGGGCCGAAGCGGCCGTCGGGGTAGCCGCTCACCGCCCCGGACTCCTTGGCCCAGCGGATGGCGGCCAGGTTGGGGTGGTCCGCCCCCACATCGGGGAAGGGAAGCTCCTCCTCCGCGTCCTTCCCATCAGCGCCGTTTTTCCCTTCGGCATCTTCCGGCTTCTTTTCCTCCTCCGGCTTCTTCTCTTCCTCTGATTCCTCCTCCGGCGGCGTCCCGCCCTCTGTTCCGCCAGGCTCCGGCGCTGGGCTGCCCTCCAGCCGGTAGAGGGCTTCGGTTAGAGCGGCCCGGGTGATCAGGGCGCTGGGCAGAAAGACGGAGCTTGAAATGCCGTCCATCAGCTGGTGCTGCTGGCAGAAGGCGATGGGGGCGGCGTACCAGAGGCTCTCGTCCACATCGCTGTAGGTCGTTTTTACCGCATGGACCGGAGTCAGGGTCAGGGCCAAGGCCGCCAGTCCAGCGGCCAGGGTCCGCAGGGGTCGTTTTTGAGTCATAGCTGTCCTCGCTCTCTATCTGGGTAGTTTTTTAGGGGAAGGATTTCCCATGTCGTACTTTGTCAGTATAACACGGCTCCCCCGCCAGCCGTCAACAGTATTTTGCTGGAAACCCATACCCGCCTCATAAATTTGGAGGGCATTTGCGGGTGCGTCATGCAGGGCAGGGGTTCTCCTGCCTGTCATAAAATGGGGGCAGAATCAGGCAAGGGCAGAGCCCTTGCCCTACATTTTTTATCTCCCGGCGGGGAAAGTGTAAAAAAATTATGAACCCCCTTGCTTTTTCCCGGAGGATGCGCTAGAATACAATTAGCACTCGGATAAAAGGAGTGCTAACCTTGTTGTCATCAAAGAAAATTTATATACATGGAGGAATCAAAACCATGGCAAAGAAGCAATTCAAGGCGGAATCCAAGCGGCTGCTGGACCTGATGGTCAACTCCATCTACACCCACAAGGAGATCTTTCTCCGGGAGCTCATCTCCAACGCCAGCGACGCAGAGGACAAGCTGGCCTACAAGTCCCTCACCGACGACAGCGTGGACGTGAAGCAAAAGGACCTGAAAATCACCATCGTCCCGGACAAGGACGCCCGGACGCTGACGGTGTCGGACAACGGCGTGGGCATGAGCAGGGAGGACCTGGAGTCCAATCTGGGCACCATCGCCCGCAGCGGCTCCGGCCAGTTCAAGGCCGGCCTGGCTGAGGACGACAAGGCGGCGGATAAAATCGACGTCATCGGCCAGTTCGGCGTGGGCTTCTACTCCGCCTTCATGGTGGCCGACCATGTGACGGTCATCTCCCGGGCCTGGGGGGCGGAGGAAGCCTGGATGTGGCAGTCCGACGGGGCCGACGGCTACACCGTCACCCAGTGCGGAAAGGACGCCCCCGGCACCGATGTGGTTATGCACATCAAGGCCAACGCCGACGGCGAGGACTACGACCAGTATCTGGACACCTATAAATTACAGGAGCTGATTAAAAAGTACTCCGACTATATCCGCTACCCCATCGTCATGGAGGTGGAGGACTACCGCCAGAAGGACAAGCCGGAGGACGCCCCCGAGGACTATAAGCCCGAGTGGGAGACGGTGAAGGAGTGGAAGACCCTCAACTCTATGGTGCCCCTGTGGCAGCGGCAGAAGTCCAAGGTCAAGCCCGAGGAGTACAACGCTTTCTACAAGGAGAAGTTCGGCGACTGGCAGGACCCCCTCACCGTCATCCACACCAGCGCCGAGGGGGCGGTCACCTATAAGGCCATGCTCTACATCCCGGAGAAGACCCCCTACGACTTCTACACCCGGGAGTATCAGAAAGGCCTTCAGCTCTACTCCTCCGGGGTGCTCATCATGGACAAGTGCGCCGACCTGCTCCCCGACCACTTCCGCTTTGTCAAGGGCGTGGTGGACTCCGCCGACTTCTCCTTGAACATCAGCCGGGAGGTTTTGCAGCACACCCGCCAGCTGAAAACCATCGCCGCCGCCCTGGAGAAGAAGATCAAAAATGAGCTTGTCAAAATGCAGAAGGAGGACCGGGAGAAATATGAGAAGTTCTGGAGCGCCTTCGGCACCCAGCTGAAATACGGCGTGGTGGCCGACTACGGCCAGCACAAGGACGTGCTCCAGGACCTGCTGCTGTTCTGGTCCTCCACGGAGGGCAAGAACACTACCCTGGCCGCATACAAGGACCGGATGCCCGAGGGCCAGCCCTTCTACTACTACGCCTGCGGCGAGAGCGTGGAGAAGATCGCCAAGCTGCCCCAGGTGGAGCGGGTCCTGGACAAGGGCTATGAGATCCTCTACTGCACCGAGGACGTGGACGACTTCGTCATGAAGGGCCTGCGGGAGATGGACGGCAAGGAGTTCAAGTCCGTCACCGAGGAGGACGCCCTGCCCCAGACCGAC
>JAAWNI010000020.1 GCA_022798855.1 Lawsonibacter sp.
GGCAAGGCGGAGGATGCAGGCGGGCTTGACGCCCGCCAAAGACGACAACGCCGCCCTGTGCTATTTGGACCACCGAACTTTACCGATTTTCAAGTGTGTTGACTATAGCCCTGCCCCCGCGCGGGGGGCAAGGCATAGCGGCCGTCTGGCTGAGTTACAGCAGACCGTAATAAGTGAGCACATACTCCACGATATCCAGTTGGTCGCCAATGCGGCGCTCCAGCGGATAGCCCCGGTAAGTCTCCACCGTGATGGTGGGGATATCCAGCTGTGTGGTCACTGTGTTGTTAATGCTGCCCACGGGGCCGGGACCGTAGAAGTTGAAGCGTTCTGAGCACAGCTCGCCCGTCTCCGTGGCCATCAGCATGTCCAGGTACATGTCGCTCATCTTATCCAGCGAGGTATAGATCAGGGAGCTGCCCAGGAAGTCCCGGTTCTCCGCGTTGGAGCGGGCCTCGTGCAGGTCGAAGAGGAATACTGGGTCCACCCGCTGGATGTCCTGAAAGATGGAGTCAGCCACCCGCTCGGCCATGCTTCCGTCAGGGCTGCCGGGGAAGGAACGGTTCAGGTCCTCCTTTTCCGTCACAAAGCGCACCCGGGGCTCGGCGCTGGCCCCCCAGCGGTTGGCAGGGGCCAGAATGTGGACGGTCCCCGCCTTTATGCCCACCTTCTTTACCAGGTTTCCCGTCATCCAGCCGGCGATTTCGTCCCCGTGGACGCCGGCCACGATATAGATGACAGGGCCCTCCTCCTGGCCTTTCAGCACCACGACCTCGTTCTCGATGTCGGTCCCCTCGGCCAGCTTATAGGTGCTGACCTCTGTGGGATAGTCACAGTCCACAAAGTAGCCGCCGAAATCGGTGGGAACCATCTCCGCCGGGTCAAAGTCATAGGGTGGATCGATGACCACCTCAGTCCCCAGCTCAGGCCGGTCAATGGCGTCCCGCCGGCCGTACTCCCCACCGCTCTGGGAGGAGCTCCCCGGTTGGGAGGCGTCCTCCGGCTGAGAGGTGCTTCCGCCCGGGGTTCCCCCGGCGCACCCCGTCAGGGCCAGGGCCAGCAGCAGGCATAGGGCTTGTTTTTTCATATCACACCTCCAAATTTACTGGGGGGTCAGGTAGGGGCCGATATCCGCCGCCATCTCGCTGTAGGAGGGGACGTTGGTGAACACCATGTTCCCCAGCCCCAGCTCGTTGAAGGCCACCGCGAACTGGACCACGCCGGTGACGTGGCGGGCGACGCGCTCAGAGATAGAGCGGCCCGCTTCGCTGTAGCCCAGGTCGTACAGCCGGCCGTAGCCGGACGCTTTCAGATAGTACTTGTCCTTGCCTGTCACTACCATCTCCGCGTTGGTAGCGCCCCGGAGGCGGCCCTGGGAGGGGTTGGACGTCTCCATCAGCAGGGCCAGCGTCTCGGTAAAATCGCCCAGCTCCCGGTGGGTCAGGCCGTGCAGCCGCTCGGGGGAGGGCTCCAGGCCAATGCTCATCCCCTCCAGCTGCATGTTGATCAGCGCCTGGGAGGCCAGGGCCAGAGCGTCCTGATGGGCCACGATGGTGTTGATGGTGGGGTACTCCGGGGAGGCCTCATGGAGGTCCACAGTGATGGCCACCTTCTCCTGCTGAATGAGCTGGGTCACACCGTAGCTCATCTTCTCGGTGAAGTTGCCGTCGGTGCGGCCGGGGTAGGAGCGGTTGATATTCCGCGTCTCAGAGCCGGACAGCCGCTGGCCAGAGGTGGCGTGGACGTAAATCTCCGGGTCGGGCCACTGATGGATGGGGTTGGTGGCCCGGGAGCCGAAGCGGAACCAGCGGTCGCCGCCGGGGGTGCTGATGGTAAACCGCATAGGCGCCCCCTCCTGGGGGTCGGTGCAGGTCATGGCGCTGTTATTGGTCCGGGGGATGACATACAGCGTACCCTCCTCCACCACCACGTTCTCAATGAGCAGCACGGCCCCTACCAAACCGGAGGGCTCGTTGGGGTGGGTGCCGCCCAGCACCAGCATGGAGTCCCCCTCCTTCTCCCCCTTGAGCACGTATACCTCGGTGTCGCCAGCCGTCCCTTTCAGGCCGGGATACCAGTCGGACAGCATCTTAACCTCGGTCACGCCGGGGCCCGGGTAGATGGGCTCCACCTCCCGCATGGACAAAAACTGGACCGCCAGGTATCCGATCGCCGCCGCCGCCAGCACCAGCAGGGCCGTTGCGGACATCCAGCTCTTTTTCACTTCAATTTTCACTGTATTACCTCCTTACTTGACCAGCAGCAGCCGGAGGACCAGAGGGACGATAACCAGCGCGGCGTCAATTTGCAGGAGGAGATCCTTCTCCTGAAACATGTTTTTGACGATAAAGGCCAAAAGGAACAGAACCAGTCCCAGATAAATATAAAGTAACATTGTCTCCCTCCTCAAATCAAGTCAAAAAGCCCAGCTTGCCGGAAATCAGCAGCGTCACCAGACCGAACAGCACGCACACCACAAAGGGGACGGCGCAGTAGCGCAGCACCTTGGAATACTTCTGCTCCACGATCTGGGCGGCGTAGTTGCCGGCCAGGGCGGTGGGGGGCATCAGGTCGCCCATGGAGCAGATGAAGGACAGGGCGGCCGCCAGAACGATCTGGTCGCCGGTGTCCAGCAGGGCCAGCAGGAAGGGGACGCCCAGCACGGAGGCGGCCCCGTAGGAGGACACCGCGCCAAAGGCGGGCATCACCAGGCAGACAGCGGCGTACAGCAGCGCCAGCCCGAAACCCAGGCAGCTGACCACAATGTAGCCCCGCACGCCGGTGAGGGTCATCACCTGGATGAACATGCCCACGCCCATCAGCTTGCCCAGCACGGGCACGGTGGTGCGGATGGCGTCAGAAACCACCGCCACGGGGTTGAACTTCCGGCCAGTAAACAGGCCGACCACGCCTCCGATGAAGAAGATCAGGGGCATACCCAGATTGGGGAACAGGTTGGGCAGCGCCCGGCCCGCCACCATCAGGGCCACCACTACCAGGATGGGAATGTACAGCTTAAAACCGTACTCCTTGCCGATCTCCAGGTTCAGCCCGCCCTTGATCTTGTCGTAGTCCAGATTTTTGCAGTAGCGCAGGCCGATGAACAGGACGGTAAAGACGGCGCAGGGCAGCGTCAGGAAGAACAGCGGGCCCTCAAAGCCGATGTAAGGCATGTCCACGCCGCCGGCGATCAGCATGGCGGGGATGTTGACCGGGGGGGCCGCCATGCCCATGATGGAGCCAATGGCCAGAATGGCCCCCGTCTGAGGGGCGGGAATGCCCATCAGCAGCAGGATCGGCGCCACAATGGCGCCCGCGGACAGGACCGCCGCCGTGGACGAGCCGGTAATCATGCCGGGAAACATAATAATGAGCATCAGCAGCACCAGCAGAATGGCCGGAGCCTTGTAGAACTTGGACACGATGACAGCGTTCAGCGCCTCCAGGGCTCCGGACTCCTGAATCACCGTCATGAAGATCATCGCCATGGCGATAATCAGAATGGTGTCCATATAGACGAAGGTGCCCTCAAACAGGTGGCGCAGGGGGACGCCCGCCCCGCCGGCCAGTGCGCCGGCCAGCGCGCCCGCCACCATGGACAGGCTCACCGGCAGCTTGAGCAGGAAGTTCCCCAGCAGGAACACGCCCAGCATGGCCAGAAATACAATCAATTCTTTTTCCAAACAAATATCCTCCCTTTTTATTATATCATATTTGGAGTCCGCTTTTCCTCCCGGAACGGCGCACCCCTTGGGGGCGTCATTGGTGGACAAGGGGCGGTATGCCCCGTTTGCCGTCCCTTGTCCATCAATGACCGGACTTTTATAAAAGGCCCCGCCTGGGGTCAGACGAGGCCTTTTCACACTGTCAGCGGATCGGCTCAGGCAAAAATCTCCTGGAGGGGAGTCAGGGCGTCGGCGATGGTGTACAGCAGAGTGATGGGGATGCCGGCGTCGGTGGCTGCGTCGGTGAACTTGCCGTCGTCATTGCCCTCTTCCACAACCAGCACGTAGCTGGCACAGCTCAGAGCCATGTCGTTGAACTGGTCGGACAGAGCGCCCCGGCGGGCCGCGCCGCCCAAGTGGGCCGCGATTACGGTGATCCCGTTGTCCTTGGCGGTCTTCACAATGGCCTCGGCCCGGGCCAGCTCATCCTCCTGAGAGATGCCGGCCGCGCCCAGGCCCTTGGAGGAGGCGCCGCTGGCCAGGATGATGGTCTTGTAGCCGGCGGCGTCCTCGGCGCTGGCGGTGGCGTTAAAGGTATAATCCGCGCCCGCCTTCTTCATCAGGGCGTCCAGCATGGACACATCGGCGCTCTGGCCGATAGAGGTGATCAACACGGGGCCCTCAGCCTGGTCCTTGGTAAAGGTGCCGTTCTCAGTGACCACCCGGTTGCTCTCGCTGGTACGGAAGGTGTAGTCGCCGGTGGCGGAAGAGCCGCCGCTGGAAGTGGCGCCGCTGTTGGCGGACTGGTTGCCGCCGGGCTGCTGGCCGCCGTTGCCGCTGCCATTGGAATCGTTGCCGCAGGCGGTGAGGGCCATAGAGCAGGCCAGGCACAGGGCGAGAAGAGACGCTAACTTTTTCATGTTTAAAATCCTCCTAACATTTTGAAACAGGTATATTGCGGCCCCAAATCTGGGGGAGCAAACAAATCAGGAACTTAGAACCGGCATTCATAAGCGAAAATGCCGGGTGAACGAGGAATTTTGCCGCCTCGCAAGGCAAAAAATCGCGGGAATCCTTTGTGGATTTCAAGATTTTTTAACGCCGTAGGGCGGCAAAAGAACCGTTCAGACGGTCGTTTGAGATTGTGAATACAGGTTCTTAGCCCAAGGGCTTCAGGATAGCTTCCAACCCCTTCTCAATCATCTCGTTGGCGTCGGGCAGGCCGCTCACCTTCAAGGGCTTGTCGGGGTACATCTCGTTGAAGCAGTTGATGATCTCCTTGCTGATGCTCATATGATAGGCGGTCCGCTTCTCAATGGGCCAGCCCTCCTCGGTGAACTCATACGCGCCGCCGAACAGGCCGGCCTGATGCATCGCAAGGTAGTTGGGGGAGACGCCGTCCTTAAACAGCTCCTCAGTGATCTTGTCGTGGTATCCGCCCATCACCGGGTTGCATGTCTCGAACAGGGTGCACAGGGCCTTGGTGTTGTCGCCCAGCCCCCGGTGGGACAGGCCATAGGAGGTCTGTCCGGAGATCTCCATCTTGAGGGGCAGGTTGTTGATGACGCAGTTCATCACCGCGCTGGAGCCCAAAGGCATGGCGTTTTCGTGGACCACCAGGTAGTTGACCAGCTTGGTGGACTCCGCCCCCGCCTCGTGGCCGTCGAAGATAAAGTCGATGTTCTCGGTGTTGATAAAGTTATAGATGGCGTAGCAGGTCGCCTCGGTGAGGTAGCCGTCGGCCACGCCGGGGTGGTTCCGGTTCAGGTTGCGTATCTCGGCGATTTCGTCGTGCTTCAGCTCACGCTTGGAGGTGTTCAGGTGGTAATTGGGGTCGGGCCACTGGTGGACGGGGTTGCTCAGACGGGTGCCCACCCGGAACTCCCGGACGCCGCCGCCCGCCAGGTCGAAAGTCATCTTGCCGATCTGGCCCCGCAGGGGCTGGGTGTGGGAGTAGCCGCTGTTGTTGGCGTGGACCATCACATACAGGGTGCCCGCCTCGCACTTGACGTTCTCCAGATAAACCACCGCGTTCAGCATGGAGGCCACCTCATTGGTGTGGGTGCCGCCGTAGATCAGGGCCTTTCCGCCGGGGACGCCGCTGTCAAAGACATAGATATCCACATCGTTGACAGTGCCCTTCAGATTGGGGTTGTAGTCGCTGAGCTTGATCACGCCGGTGATGTTAGGGTTTCCGGTGTAGTAGACGTCATCCTTCTGCTGGGCCAGGAACTGGCTGCCGGCAATGGCGCAGAGGAGCGCCACTGCGAGCAGAACCCCCACATTCCGGATCAGTTGGTTATTTTTCATCCGCTTCGCCCCCCTACTTAATCATCAGAGCACGCAGGATTAAAGGAATGCTGACTATCCCCAGGTTCACCGCCTGGGCAAAGGACTTCTCCCGCACGATGTCCCAAACGACAACCAGCGCCAGAACCGCAACAATGATGCGGTAAATGACATACAGAGCTGTAATCATATCCTGTACCTCCTTAAATCATCAGGCCCTTGCAGGCCACTCGGGCCGCCGCATAAACGACAGCCACCAGCACTACCAGCGCCACAGGAAGCCAGGTATTTTTCAGCACGTCCTTCCCATCTACACCGGCCACCTCCAGCGCCTGGCCGGCCTGCTCCACAATGCTGCCCCGCAGAGAGGTGAACATGGTCACGGTGAGAACCAGGCCCATGGCGAACAGCGCCATTTCAGTATTGCCGTACATGGCTTCCACCACAATATAATCAGCGAAAGCGCCCAGCACAAAGGCTACGCCGGGACCCAGCAGAGTACCAACCGCCAGCACCAGAGCCAGCAGCACCATCGCCTGAAGGATGCCGCTGACGTTCAGAATGGCCATATGGGCGGACACGGTGCCCATTGTGCCCACCAGGGTCAGCGTCTCGGTGGCAGCGCCGAAGGCAAACATCAGGGCCACCTCCACCGCGGCCGCCCGGGCGCCGCCCGCCGCCGCTTCCAGAGGATTGGCGCTCTTGGCCTTCAGGAAGACGGCCAGAACAAAGCCGATGGTGTAGATGATGGGATAGCCCAGGAAGGGCATCACAAAATACAGGAAGTTGTGGCCGATCAGCAGCAGGGCCACCACGATCAGGGGCACCAGACAGACTGGGCTTCCGGCCTCTTCCCCGCCGGCGGAGGCCTCGACCTCTCCCAGAACACGGGAGCCGGATATGGCGCAGTAGACGACGAGGGCGGGCAGGGCGGCCACCAGGCAGGGCAGGAAATAGCCCTCATAGGAGCCGGGATACCCCGCCGGACCATGGGCGATCACCGTGATCATACCGG
The DNA here is from genome assembly GCA_022798855.1 of Lawsonibacter sp. Lineage (GTDB taxonomy): Bacteria > Bacillota > Clostridia > Oscillospirales > Oscillospiraceae > Lawsonibacter. Next base: position 6,970 of record JAAWNI010000020.1, read on the forward strand.
GCATACAGAGGGGGGGCAGAATCACGCCCAGAACGGCGCCCACCGCCACCACTTCTACCGCCTTCGCCTTTTCCACGCCCTTGCTCAGCAGGTATTTTCCGGCGATCAGGCCGGTTGTCAGAACGCTGACGGCGGCGATGCCGGTGAGCATACCGGGGATGGCGATGAACAGCACCAGCAGAAACAGCTGGAGCACGGGATTGCGCTTACGGGCGGCCAGTTTTTGAAAGATGTACTGAAAGGTTCCGTTCTCATACAGCAGGCAGGAGAACATCGCCCCGCACAAAATCCACATGGCGTTGTCCAGATAGGCGAAGGGGCCCTCCACAATCTCCCGGACGCGTACGCCCATCTGGGCTACCAGCGTCACGACGGCACAGGCCGCAAAGATTATGGGCGTGACCATGGACATGCGGCTTTTAAAGAACACGCTGGCAGCCGCGACAACGACCAGCAGGACAAACAGCAGCAGATAGGCTTCGGCCAAGTTCACGTAATATCACTCCTTTTTTCGAGCTTGCACCCACGGCTCAGGCCGGGAGCGCAGGTTCTATCACAGGGCCCATGGGGCCCGGCGGCGCGGAGAAAACAGGAAGCCCGCCCCGCCCGCCCCCAGACCAGCCGGGAGCGGGGCGGGCGCATTTCCTTTCTGGTGGAAATCAATAGGCCAGAGCCTTGTAGCCGCGGCGGGGGTCAGCGCCGGCATAGAACTTGCCGCTCTCCTTGTCCAGGTAGATGGCGGCGATTCCGCCCACGGCCATGTTGTAGTCGCCCACGTCCTTCATCTCATAGCCCATGTCGATCAGCTGCTGGATCAGCGCCTCATCAAAGCGGGGCTGCTCGATGCTGACAATGGCGGGGGAATTGCCCTTGGTGCGGTTGATAGCCATGGCCCGGGGCAGGTTGATGGCCTGCTGGACGTTCATGTTATACAGCAGAACGTTGTTGATGATGGCGGCCACGGCGGGGGGGATGGCCAGGGAGCCGGGGGAGCCGACGGCCATGATGGGCTCGCCGTCCTTCAGCACCAGGGAGGGGCTGATGGTGGAGCGCACCCGCTTGCCGGGCATCACGTAGTCGGGGCTCTCAGGATTCTCGTGGTCCAGGTTGCCCACATGGCTGTTGTAGTAGAAGCCCAGGCCGGGGGCCATGAATTTACAGCCCCAGCCGTTGCCCAGGGTGTTGGTGGTGGACACGATGTTGCCGAACTGGTCGATGACGGCGATGTGGGTGGTGTGCTGGCTCTCGGGAGCGGTGGGGTTCAGCTTCTCCACAGGCAGGTCGCTGAAAGGCACGCTCTCCATGGCCTTCATGTTGTCCATGTCGATGAGCCCGGCGCGCTCCTTGGCGTACTCCTTGGAGGTCATCTGGGCAATGGGCAGGTTGTAGAAGGCGGGGTCGCCGATATAGCTGTAGGAGTCGATCAGGCCGATGCGGCAGGCCTCGTTGTAGATGTACAGGTACTCAGGGCTGTTCACGTCATACTGGGAGATGTCCTTCTCCTCCATGATGTTCAGCATCTCCAGCAGCCAGTCGCCGCCGTTGGAGGGAGGGGGAACGGTGACCACTTCATAGCCGTAGTAGGTGGTGCGGATGGGCTCGCGCTCCATGGGCTGATAGGCGGCCAGGTCCTCCATGGCCATCAGGCTCTCGTTGGCCTGGAGGCCCTCGATCATCTTCTTGGCGATGTCGCCGGTGTAGAAGGCCTCCATACCGCCGTCGGAGATGGCCTGGAGGGTGGCAGCCAGGGGCTCGTTCTTGAACAGGTCGCCCTCGGCATAGGGGATGCCATCGTTGGTGTAGATGGCCAGAGCCTCCTCGGAGAAGTTGTTGTAGTTGTCGGAGATGGCGTCAGCCAGGCGCTTCTCCAGGGCGAAGCCGTCCCGGGCCAGCTTGATGGCGGGGGCCATGACCTCCTCGCGGCTCATGGTGCCGTACTGCTCCAGAGCGGTGAGCAGGCCGGCCACCTGGCCGGGGACAGCCGCGTTCTTGGCGGTGGCCACGTCGGTCTCAGGGTTGTACCAGCCGGGCTCAACGGCCACGGGCACAGTCTCCATGTACTCCAGGATCTCGTACTGGTGGCCGTCCTTCAGATAGATGTTCATCATGCCGCAGCCGCCGATGCCGCTGAGCCAGGGCTCGCAGACGCCCACCGCGAAGGCGGTGGCCACCGCCGCGTCGACGGCGTTGCCGCCGGCCTGCAGAATCTCAAGACCGGCCTGAGAGGCGTAGACACTTCCGCTGGAGACGCCGCCGTGGGTGCCGACCGCGCCGTTGCCGAAGTCGTCCCCCTCCATCGTCTCCACATCAGGGGGCGTCTGGACGGAGCTGGACGCGCCGCCAGAGCTGCTGGCGCTTCCGCCGCCGGACGAGGAACCGCCGCCGTTGGGCGTGGGATGCTTCTGGCAGCCGGCCAGCAGGCTCAGACACATGGCCAGGGAGAGCACCAGGGCCCCCACTCTGTACCGGGTCTTACACTGACTGTTTTTCATGCTATTCCTCCTTCTTCTCTTTCTAACTGTTATTATGGTTAGGCGGAAGGGTTCCGCCGGACCACCTCATCAATAGGCGAAGGACTTGTACTGGCGGCGGTTGTCGCCTCCGGCGTACACATAGCCTTCCTCATGGTTCTCATAGATGACGCCTACGCTGCCCAGGCTGGTGTTCCAGTCCCGGCCCACGTTCATCTCATAGCCGGCCTCCTCCAGATACTTGATTGTCTCCGCGGGCAGCCGGGGCTCGGCGGTGACCCGGATGGGGGCGCTGTAGGAGGTGAAGATGGCTCTGGGCTCGTTGATGGCCTGCTGCAGGTCCATGTCAAACAGCAGCACGGCGTTGAGGATCTGAACGATGGCGGGAGGGATGCACCAGCTGCCCGGGGAGCCGATGGCCATGATGGGTTCGCCGTCCCGGACCACCAGGGTGGGGCACATGGTGCTCATGACGCGCAGGCCGCCCTGGACAAAGTTGGGATTGTCCTTCTCGGCGATGTCCAGCTTCTGGTTGGACAGATGGGCGTTTAGAGGGAAGCCGGTGCCGGGGGCTACGATGCAGGAGCCGAAGTAGCCGCCGATGGTGTGGGTGGTGCTGACCATGTTGCCGAACTCGTCAATGACGGAGACATGGGTGGTGGAGGGGCTCTCGTTCTCGGCGGTCACGATCTTCTCAAAGGGCAGGTCGCCGCCGGCGATCAGAGTGGGATTGATCTTGCCGTCCTTGGGCATATCCTCCTCGATCCGCTGCTTGGCGTATTCCTTGGAGATGATGGTGTCGATGGGCAGCTCATAGAAATCAGGGTCGCCGAAATAGGTCAGGCCGTCCGCCATGGCCAGGCGCAGCGCCTCGTTAAAGGTGAAGATGTACTCCGGGCTGTTGAAGCCCATCTCCTTCAGGTCATAGTTCTCCAAGATGTTGAACATCTCCAGCATGGGAGCGCCGCCGTTGGAGGGGGGTGCCTGGGTGACGATCTCATAGCCGTGGTAGGTGGTGCTGATGGGCGCGCGCTCCACGGAGGTGTAGTTGGCCATGTCCTCCATGGTCAGCATTCCGCCCAGCCGCTGCACGTCGTCCACGATGGCCTTGGCGATGTCGCCCTTATAGAAGGCGTCGATGCCGCCCTCCGCGATCTTCCGCAGGGTGTCGGCGTAGTCGGGGTTGGTGAAGTGGTCGCCGATGGCGTAGGGCAGGCCGTCGTTGGTGAAGACCTTGGCGGCCTCCTCGTTGAGGACCAGCTTGTCGAACATAGCGGAAGCCCGCTCCTCAAAGCTGATATGGACGTCGAAGCCCTCCTCGGCCAGCTTGATCACCGGCTCCAGGACCTCCTCGCGGCTCATGGTGCCGTACTTCTCCAGGGCGGACAGGGCTCCGTGCACCTGGCCGGGGACCGTGACCAGCATAGCGCCCTGCTTCTCGTTGATCTCGTCCAGGGTGTCGATGCCGGCGGCGGCGGGGGCGGTCTCCATAGCCTCAATGCAGATGTACTCCCCTGTCTCCTTCAGGTAGATGGTCATGAAGCTGGCCCCGCCCAGGCTGGTGGCGCCCGGCTCGGTCAGGCTGTTGGCGAAAATCATAGCCACGGCGGCGTCCACCGCGTTGCCGCCCTTCTTCAAAATGTCAAAGCCGATTTTAGAGGTATACTCGTTGGCGCTGACCACGGCGGCCTTCCGGCCCACAGCGGCGTTGCCGAACTCGTCATAGGCCAGCTCGGGAAGGGGGGCCTCCTCGGGAGCGCTGGAGCCGGAGCCGCCGGCGCTGGAGCCCGGAGCGGACGACCCGCCAGGGTTGGAGCTGTTGGCCGGGGCATTGTTCTGATTGCAGCCGGCCATCAAGGAAAAGCACATCGTCAGAGCGAGTATAAGTGCGCCCACTCTCTTTCCCGTTTTACGGTTCTTGGTTTTCATAGTTTTCCTCCTTTTTTCGCATTGTTTTCAAAATGTCACCCGGGTTAAACGGTCCGCTTCCCTCCTTTTTGTATAAAATATGTCTCTCTGAGACTGTGACTTTTATTGATTATAACCTCCCCGCTCCCTCAGGCGCAATTTATTCCTTTTTTTATTTCTTCAAATTTTAAAAATTTATGAACAAATTGAAGGGTTTAATTTTGTGTATTTTTAATTTTGTGGAGAATTCAATCTAATCCATTGTTTATCCCAGCTTTCCCTTCAAAAAAGTTTCGATTTGTCTTCAACAATTTCTCCAGCTCCTTTCCGCTTCTGAAAAGCCCTCACAGCCCGGCCCTTATTTTTATCTTTTTTATCACAAAAAAATCCCAACCCCTCAAAAGAGGGATTGGGCAAGATACGCTTATTTTTGTGGAACATCCAACAGTTTATACAGCTGCTTCGGCCGGCCTACCTTTCCATAGCTCATATTGACCTCTACCCGGCCCACCGAAACCATATACCGCAGATACCGGCATGTGGTCTGGTAGGCCAGGCCGGTGCGCTCCGCGATTGTCTCCACCGGCATGAAGCCCCCCACCTCCGCCATGCAGTCCTCCAGCAGGGCCAGGGCGTTGGCCCCGATCCCCTTGGCCAGCTCCGCCGTGCGGTTCTCCTGCTGGCTCTCCAACAGGCGGACATGGAGCTTGATTCGGGCGATGATGTCCAGCATCTTCACCGGCTTCTGGATAAAATCGCTGGCTCCGGCGGCCAAAAAGGCGTCGGCCACCTGTTTGTCGTCCGCGATGGTAAAGACGATCAGGGGGACGTCCGGATTTTCCCGCCTTAACAGCTCCACCCCCTTGATTCCATTGGTCCCGGGCAGATGGTAGTCCATCAGCACCAGGTCGGGGTGGTACTTCCGGAACTTTTCCACCCCCTCCTCCACGGTGCCGGCGGTCAGAGCCTCCCAGCCCTGGTACTGAAATACAGCCTGGAGCGCGTACTGTATCTGCTCCTCGTCGTCAATTGTCAGAATTTTCAACACGCTGCTCTGCTTTTCCATCGTCGCACTCCTTCTCCGCTTCTCGAGCCGCTAAAATTCCGTCTCTGGTCCTTATCCAGGCGCACAGCCCCAGCAGGACCGCCGCCCCGGCCAGCCCCAGCCACAGGGGCAGGGCGGGGTAGCTGGCCCGGAAATAGACAGGGGACGCGCCCGGCTCCGGCCAGCGCTCCGGATCAAAAGGAATTCCATAGTCAGCGGCAAGCCGCTTGATATTTAAAAGATGAATCACAGAAATTCCTTGGGCCAAGTACCGCTGGACCAGGCCGCTCTCCTGGGTCAGCCGGGGTGGGCGCTCTGGCCGCAGCAGCCCCTGCCCCAGTCCGATTCCGCTCTCCCCCCGGCCCATGGAGGTCACGTTTCCGCCCACCGCAATAAAGCAGCGTATGGGCCCCTGGGTGCGGTAGAGCTCCTCCCGCCGTTCCAGGTTGCGCTGGAAGTCCTCCTCCGCCATCAGAGGAAGGCCCATCCCCTTCAGACGGCCCGCAACCTCCTCCACCAGCGCCGGCTCCATGCCGCCGCCCACATCGCTGCCCCCGCCCAGGGTCACAGCGGCGCTGTCCGTCTCCAGCAGGCCGTCCTCCACCAGCCGGTGGACCATCTCCGGGAAGGTGAGCTCCGGGTTGTTCGCCCCGTAGGTGGAGGACCCCACCGAGGATATGTAGACCAGACGCACCTCCATCGCCTGGCAGGCGGCGACCACCGCCAGATTCATGGCGGGGAAGGACCCAGAAAAGCCAGCCCCCACCGTGTCTCCCGGCCGGACTCCAGCCTCCTGGAGCAGCCGGACGCAGAGGGCCCCCATATCCGGGCAGGCGGTGGTCCGTTTGGCCTCCAGCGCCCCCAGGGTGGTGGTGATTCCGGTGTAGCCCTCCCCCAGCATGCCTGTCTGGTGGTAGTCCAGCTCCTGGAGGGGAATGCCCAGCTCCTCTTTATAACCCTTGACCTGCTGAAAACAGCGGTCCAGCAGCTGGGCGGCCTGGAGCTGGATGCCGGCGTACTCCGTCTGCGTCTGCTCTCCGCCCATCAGCGCCAGGGCCAGGGCGCCGTATACCACCAGGGCGCAGGCCAGCAGCAGGTACAGCACCCGGCGTTCCCGCCGCGCCCTCATATTGGAAACACCTGCATTCCCTGCCCCGTCATTATCAGAGCCAGAATGCCCACCACCACCGCCAGGGCGGCCAGGGACTTGACGATCCCCTGCTTCTCCATCTCCTGGGCGGCAATGCCGGGGATCAGCACCCCGATTATCCCCGGGTCGTAGGCCAGCAGCCCCAGCCGGGTAATGGCCAGGTCCAGGAAAAATGACAGGATCACCAGCACCGCGAAGCGCCGGCGGCCGTAGAGGATCATCCAGTTGCCCAGCAGACGGGCCCCGCCCCAGGCCAGCAGGGACACGGCCAAGGTGTAGACAATCCGTCCGGGGGTCTGCAGGCTGAGGGCCAGATAGCCAGGGACAATGAGCCCCGCCGGGGATATCCCTGTCAGCTCTATAAAAATCAGGCTGACAATGACGCCGGCCGTCACAATTTCATAATGCATAGGGCTCTCCCTCCTCTTTCACCCGCTGGAGCAGCGCTTTTCCCGGTCCGGCTAGATTTCCGGCCCCAAAAATCAAGGCGTTCTGCCCCTGTTCCCCCAGGGGCAGGGCCCCCACGTCCCGAAACAGGCGCACCGGCGTCCCCGGAAGGGCCCTCTCCAGACCCCGGCGGGCCGCCCTCTGTGAAGCACCGATCAGCCAAATTTCTTTTGGCCGCAGGGCCTTGGCCACCAGCTCCATGTGCTGGGTGCGGTAGCCCCGGTCGGGCCGGTTGTTCACCAGCAGCACCAGCTCCCGCCCCGCCAGTCCGGGCAGGGCGGACACCCGCCGGTATACCGCCTGGGTGGACTGGGGGTCGTTGACCGACAGGGCGTTGACAAAGACAGCCCCTCCGGACAGCCGGAGGGCGGACAGTGCGTATGGGTCGGGCTGATATCGCCCCATCCCCTCCAGGGCCCGCTCCCGCTCCACCCCCAGCGCCTGGCACACCGCCAGGGCCAGGGCCGTGTTTTCCGGAAAGTCCAGGCCGGAGGGCGCCCCCTCTGGCCCGATGTACTCCACCCGGCACCCCCGGGCCCGTCCGTTTTCTTCCAGCTGCTGGAAAAAACGCCTGTCGGCGGTGAAGAGCCGGCCCCCTCTGGGGATGGTGTTTGACAGGGCGTCGCAGATTTCCTCCAAAGTCTGTCCCATCTCCGCCGTGTGGTCCAGCCGAACATTGGTGATGACTCCAATATCGGAACGGACCATCCGGTCCTGAGAGACAGCCTGGAGTGCCGGGTCCACCGCCATGCACTCGACCACCAGCACCTGGGCCCCCTCCCCCGCCGCCCGGCGGAGCACCTTTATCTGTTCCTTGATGTTGGCCCGGCCCCGGCGGACCAGCGGCCGCTCCACATTGTCCGTCCCGATGGTCATGGGGACCGTTCCAGTTGTCTTGCAGAAGACCTTCCAGCCGCCCGCCCGCAGTCCGGCATCAATCAAACGGGTCACAGTGGACTTACCGCGAATGCCATTGACATATACCACGTGGGTCAGCCTGGCCCGGTCCCGGCGTACCCGGCGGTCCTCCCCCCACAACAGCCCAAGACAGACAAGGGAAAGAACCAGTATCAATTTTGTCATATCCCTCTCCTCCGGCTGTAAATATATGTCATAAAATTCAATCATTTAATTCAAATATTTGAATTTATGGGAATACTCTCGTCCACAAAAATAGTCGCACACACAATTGAAGTAATGATACCACACCAAAGGTAAAAAAACAATACACCATGCCAGATACCAACGGTAATCAATTTTGCAAAATCGGAGCGAAAGAGATAAAATAGGAAATGTGGTTATCCCTTTTAATCAGCCAGAGGAAAAGCCCGGATTATGGGATATATCAGAGAATATAATTAGGCCATGAACCAAAAATGGAGGGAACGG
>JAAWNI010000021.1 GCA_022798855.1 Lawsonibacter sp.
ACAATCTCAAACGACCGTCTGGACGGGCCTTTTGCCGCCTTGCGGCGTTAAAAAATCTTGAAATCCACAAAGGATTCCTGTGATTTTTTGCCTTGCAGGACGACAAAATTCCTCGTCCATCCGGCATTTTTGCTTATGAATACAGGTTCTAATGATTCCATTCCCCCTGTTTGGGGTATGTCTGTGGGGCGGAACGGCCCGGCGTCTATTGAGCGGAAGGGCGCCCCAAGACCGCCGCGCCCTGCGGACGGTCCATTCAAATTAAGCAGATCGGAGATATTTTCATGGAAATTGACCGCGGAGAACTGAAATTCCAAGCCAGGGAGCGCATGGCCCTCACCGACCCCAAATTCTGGGTGGTGGCCCTGGCCTACCTTGCCATGACCACCGGCGTGTCCTGGGTCATCAGCCTGATCCCCCTCCCAGCTGGCGACGCCTCGATCATCGGGTCCTTCTTCCAGCTGCTGCTCCAGCTGTACACCACCGTGGTGGGCTTTGGCCTGTGCCTGTGGTCCCTGTGGACCTACCGCCAGTTGGACCCGGGCCTTAACTCCCTGATGCAGGGATTCTCGGTGGCCGGACGGGTGGTCCTGATGGAGCTGGGGATTTTCGTCCGGGTCCTGGGGTGGTACTTCCTCATTGTCATGGCCATGACCATCCCCTTCGCCGCCATGATTCTGTCCCAGACCTACTACCTGATAGGCTTCGCCGGTACTCTGCTGCTTGCCACCGTTCTGGTCGTCTCCCTGATTGCCCTCGCCCTGCGCTACGCCATGGCCCCCTACCTGCTGGCCGACCGCCCGGACGACGGCCCCACCGCCCCCATCTACCGCAGCGCCGCCCTCATGCGGGGCTGGAAAATGGAGCTTTTCAAGCTGGAGTTCTCTTTCATCGGCTACGACCTGATCAACTTCCTTCTGTCGTCCCTTGTGCTGCTCGCCCTCGTTGGCCAGGCCGGGCTGCTGAACGACGTCAATATCCTGGACCCGCTGTGGTGGACCCAGGTACTCAGCGTCATCTACTCCGCGCCGGCGGTCATCCTCAGCACGCTGGCCACCGTGCCCATCAACCTCCGGCTGATCCCTTACCGGTCGGTGGCCCGGGCCGGGTTCTACGATGCCCGGATGATGGCCGCTTCCAACGGCATAAACCGGCCTGAAATGCCGCCGCTGTAAGGAGGGAAGCCCTATGGAACAGAGGCCCCAGTGGCTGAAATGGGCTGTGGAGCTCCAGGCCCTGGCCCAGGCCGGGCTGTACTACGGCCATGACAAATACGATTTCGAGCGCTATGAGCGTGTCCGGGAGATCGCCGCCGAGATGGCGGCCGAGCGGACAGACCTCCCCCTCGAGAAGGTAAAGGAGCTGTTCTGCAACGAAACCGGCTACCAGACCCCCAAGCTGGACACCAGAGCCGCCATTTTCCAGGGGGAGAAAATCCTTCTCGTCCAGGAAAACGACCTGCGCTGGTCCCTGCCCGGGGGCTGGGCCGACGTGGACATCTCCGTGGGAGAAAACACCGTCAAGGAGGTGCGGGAGGAGGCGGGCCTGGAGGCCGCCACCCGCCTGGTCATCGCCATTCAGGACCGGAACAAGCACAACCTCCCCCTCTCCGCTTTCGGCATCTGCAAAATTTTTGTCCTGTGCGACCTGATAGGCGGCTCCTTCCAGCCCAATCTGGAGACGGTGGACAGTGGATACTTTTCCTTGGACGAGCTGCCCCCACTGTCCACGGAAAAGGTCACCGAGGACCAGATCAGGATGTGTTTTGACGCTTATCACGCGGACCACTGGACCACTCTATTGGATTAGGGCTTGTTTGAAGCATATCAAATACGCCCAAGCGGCAAATTTCCATTTTTCAAACGGCGCCTAAGGAATAATATGCAAATTCTTTAGAACGTTCGTTTGACAATGGGAAAATTTTGTGCTATACTTAATCCAGACAGAAATATCGACCGCAAATCATTTGCTGAAAGGAGCCTCTTATGGCAAACCTGACTCGTAAACAGCAGCAGATTTATGATTACATTCTGGCCTTCACCAGTGAAAACGGCTACCCCCCCTCCGTGCGGGAGATCGCGGCCGCTGTCGGCCTGAAATCCCCCTCCACCGTCCACTTCCACATGAAGGGGCTGGAGGAAGCCGGCATGATCGTCAAGGCGGAGGGCAAAACCAGGGCCATCTCCCTGCCCCACGCCGCCATCGGCCCGGTGGCCGAGGAGGAGGACCCCCATCTCAACCAGGTGCCCATCGTGGGCAGCGTGGCCGCCGGCTCCCCCATCCTGGCCCAGGAGTGCATTGAGGATTACCTCACCTTCGACACCCAGGGCATGTCCGGCGAACACTTCGCCCTGCGGGTGCGGGGCGAGTCCATGCTGGGCGCCGGAATCCTCCCCGGCGATCTGGTGGTGGTCCACCGCCAGCAGGAGGCCTACAGCGGCGAGATCGTGGTGGCCCTCTTCGAGGACGAAGCCACCGTGAAAACCTACCGCGTCAAGGACGGCCGCGTCTGGCTGATGCCCGAAAATCCGGAGTACCAGCCCATCGACGGCACCTATGCCGAGATTATCGGCAAGGTAGCGGCTGTGGTGCGGCGGTACTGAACACAACGTTTAAAGCCCGCTCCATGTTTCCAGGGAGCGGGCTTCTTTTCATTTTCAGTGCTTTCACCGGTTGACCTCCCGCCTGTCGGTCCGGCCCATGAGCCAGTCCACAGAGACATCATAATAATCCGCAATTTTCAGCAGGGTATCATAGTGCGTTTTTGCGCCATCAGACTCCAGGCGGTTGTATGTCCTCAGCGGCATGTCTAAAGCCCTAGCTGTACTCTCTTGGGTCAAACACTTCTCCTCACGGAGAATTTTCAGTCTTTCGTTAAAAATCATATATATACCTCTTGACAAGCAATTATTTGCGCATTATAATATAAGGCAACTAGTGGCTTATATTATCTCCCGGAGGAAATTAAAATGGAAATCGAAATCCCCCTGATTGTAAAACTTCTCTATTTTGGCTCGGTCACCGGGCCTGACCCCAGATTGTGGCCCGATGAAATGAAAGACGACCCTGTTGCGGCCCACGGCCTCTGGTCCTTCTATAGCGGACTGCGGATGGGGCTCCAGTTGGGCGCCGCCTGTCTGCGGGACTAACGCTTGTCCTTTTTGTTCCGCCGGTCCTCGTCCACCTCATAAGCCTTGATGATTTTCTGCACCAGGGCATGGCGGACCACGTCGGACTCATTCAGGCGGAGGATGGCGATATCCTCCACCCCTTTCAGCACCCGCATAGCTTCCCGCAGGCCAGACACCTTATCGGTGGGCAGGTCGATCTGGGTGATATCGCCGGTAATGACGATTTTGGACCCGAAGCCCAGGCGGGTGAGGAACATTTTCATCTGCTCCCGGCTGGTGTTCTGGGCCTCGTCCAGGATGATAAAGGAGTCGTCCAGGGTGCGGCCCCGCATGTAGGCCAGGGGGGCCACCTCGATGTTGCCCCGCTCCAGGTATTTCTGATAGGTTTCCGGGCCCAGCATCTCAAACAGGGCGTCGTACAGCGGCCGCAGGTAGGGGTCCACCTTGGACTGCAGGTCGCCGGGGAGGAAGCCCAGCCGCTCCCCCGCTTCCACCGCCGGGCGGGTGAGGATGATCCGGTTGACCTCCTTGGCCCGGAAGGCGGCCACGGCGGCGGCCACGGCCAGATAGGTCTTGCCGGTGCCGGCGGGGCCGATGCCCAGGGTGACCACGTTGTTCTTGATGGCTTCCACATACTTTTTCTGGCCCAGAGTCTTGGCCTTGATGGGCTTGCCCTTGGCGGTGACGCAGATCACATCCCCCGCCAGCTGGACAATCTGGCTCTCCTTGCCCTCCCTGACCAGCTGGACGATATAGCGCACATTCTGCTCGTTGATGGCTTCCCCCTTGGACGCCAGCCTCATCAGGTTCTCAATGGCCTTGACGGCGTACATCACCCCCTCCGGGTTCTCCCCCGCCACCTTGAGCATGGAGTCCCGGCTCACCACCGCAACCTCCATTTCATGTTCAATGATACGGATATTCTCGTCGAAGGAGCCGAATACATCGATTGTCTCCTCCAGGCGCTCTAAACTGATGGTCTGTTCTGTCATAGGTAAATGATCTCCTTGATTTGGTCAAAATCTTCTGTAGGGACGCTTCATAATGCGTTCCTACGGCGCAGCCGCTCTTTCCCCGGGCTGCTCCTCACCGATCTCCTCCAGGCACTGGGCGGTCAGGGCGACCTCCAGCTGTCCGCCGGCAATCCGGGCGGTGAACTGGGTGGACTCCACCTCCCCGTCCCCGCCCACGGCCGCTTTCAGCCGCTTGAGAAGCTGTTCCTCCAGCAGAGCCTGCGCCGCGCCGCGGTCCACCTCAACGGTCTGGAGCTGGTATTCCCGGAACGTCTCGCAGGTCAAACTCAGAGGAAGCCGCTCCCCCCCGGGCAGCGCCGCCTGGCGCACTGATGTTATTTTATCATACATTGGCCAGGAAATGCTAGTGTTTCCAAAAATTTTGACACGCCTTCCAAAAATATTTACCGACCAGACATTTTTTTCCGCCCCGGTGTAGTCCTTCACGCCGGCTTCCACCGGAATCACCGCAGTGAGAAAACGCCAGGTCCTGGCCCACACCCGACCCCGGGCGTGGGTCTGGTAGTATCTGTTGGGCATGTCGCTGTACTTGGGCGGCTCCATGGTCACGGTGCCCGAGATCAGTATGTCCCCCTTGGCCACCACGTCCCCCTCCTGGACCACCGCGTCCCCCTGCTCCGGCTCCACGTGGGTGACCACCCCGTCGGCCTGCGCGACAATGTGGAAGTAGCCCGACTCGTCAACCCGCTCCGGCGTTTTGACCGCCTCCCGGACGACCACCTCCAGCCGGGTGCCCTGGAGGTTCAAGGCCATCCAGGACAGGTCCTCCAGCTCCGAAAGGGCCTCCTGGGCCAGCTGCTTGCAGTCCAACGAGGGGCCGTACACCCCGGGCCGCACTCCCAGCTGCCGCAGCTGGCTGAGAATCACGGCGGAGGGAACCTCCTGGTTGCCCGACACCCGGATGGTCAGCACGAACCTGGAGAGGAAGCCCACCGCGCACAGGGCGAAGAGCAGGCCCAACAGGAAGGTGTACCGGGTGCGGAAGCGGAGGAGGAAGTCGGGCAGTCCCCTGCTGGACTCCCGCTCCACCACGCAGCCCGCCCGGCCGGCCAGCTCCTCCAGCAGGCCTATGGTGCGCCGCCGGGTGGTGAAGCGGACGGTGTGCTCATCCAGCCACTCCATGCCCCAGAAGTCGACCCCCTCCTGGGCGCACAGGTTGACCAGCCGCTCGGGGAAGGGGCCCGTCAGCCTGAGCACCACCATCCCCCGGAGATAATTCATCAGCTTTCTCATAACTCCCCCTATGCCAGCGTGATCTGGGAAATCTTCCCCGTAATCAGCAGCTCCATCCCCGTCATGGCCCGCAGCTCCAGCTCCCGGCCGGTGACCTTGATGAGAAATACCCCGCCGCTGATGTGGATCTCCTCCCGGCCGTAGGCTAAAATGCCCTTGTGGTTCTCCACCCGCAGCTCGCCGTCCCCCACCAGCTCCAGCTTGGGCAGCCCCAACAGGGCGTCGGCGGGCAGGTCGAAGACCTCCGCCGTCCGTTCCAAAAATCCATACCGCCGGGGTTTCATAAAAATCACCTCAAAAACAGACCTCGCAGCCCCGCCTTTTGGCGGGGCTGCGGCGTATTCGCCTATTCATTATATGAGGGGGCGGGGCGGGTTATTTCACTCTTTCCCGTTCAGGGCCGCCACAATCAGGCCGGCCAGGAACAGCAGTCCGGGCCAGGCCAGCAGCAGCATGTAGGAGCCGCCCAGCCCATAGTTGCAATACTCGCCCCCGGGGTAAAAGGCGGACGCCCACACACTGTCGCAGATAAGCTCCGCCCCCAGCAGGCCCAGCAGCGCCACCCCAATCCCGCGCTTTCTCCGATTCCTCCGGAAAAGACAGCATACCGCAAGGTACACGGCGGCGCAGCCCCCGGCGAACACCACCCAGATTTCCGCCCCATAGACCTGATTCAAAGAATAAACTGCGGTTAACATAGCTTTCACCTCCCGCCATAGTCGCCCCAAATGTGGGTCGGCCCCTCCCACACCTGCTCCCTCCCCCGGAAAAGAGGTCCGTGGTAGGCATAGTAGCAGTAGTGCGGGTCCAGAAAGCCGTCGTTGACCTCCACCAGCTTCTGCCCCTGGTATTCCACCACCCGGTCGTCGCTGTTATGCACGAACAGAATAAGAATGCCGCCCATCCACAGGCCCACCGTGAGAATCAGCCCAGCCAGGAGCAGAACCGCCCCTTTCATCCCGTACCACAGGGGGGCGGGGATGCGGGGCCGCTCAGCAGCGGGCATCACACAGCCCAGGGTGAACAGTACCCCAAGCGCCCCGCTGGCCAGGAAGGCGATGCACAGGAGGATGGAGGGCACAGCCCTCCAGGCCACCTCAAACGGCCCCATGTATCCGCCCACCAGCAGGGCCAGCGACCCGCCGCACACCCCCGCCGACCAAGCCAGATACCGCCGGCACTCCCCCCGGCAGAAGACCAGGCAGCCCAGCCCCACCAGGGCCATCAGGGGGGCGCCATATATGGTCAGGGAAAACAACGTGTCAAACATCAGGCATCTCCTCCGTAACCGAAATGGTTTTGTCCTCCTCCAAGGTCACATACAGCCGCTCCCCGGAGAAATC
Source organism: Lawsonibacter sp. (assembly GCA_022798855.1). GTDB lineage: Bacteria > Bacillota > Clostridia > Oscillospirales > Oscillospiraceae > Lawsonibacter. Next base: position 6,742 of record JAAWNI010000021.1, read on the forward strand.
CACTGTCTTCCGCCCCAGCTCCCCGCCGTTCCTGTCGGACAGGACCACTGTGGCCCGCGCCCCCTCCAGCTCCAGGCCGTAGGTCTGGCCCGGCTTCAGCAGGGCGTGGTCCTGGGCGTTCCGGACCCAGCAGGTTTCATCTCCATAGTCCAGCTCGATGGACCACACCTCCTGGCGGCTGTCGTTGACCACCACCAGGTCGGCATCCGGACTGCCGCAGCCGTCCAGCCAGACCGCCGCCAAAGCGCACCCGGACAGAGACAGACACAGGCCCATCAAGATTAACATACCAACTCTCTTCATATCCGAAACCCCCAGGCAAAAATAAAGCCTCCAAATATCCACAGGCCAATCAGCAGAAGAAGCAGAACGCCCAGCCCCTGCGCGAAAATCCGGAAGAGTCCCCCCAGAACAGATTGACACCGTTTTTTCACGTCCAGCCCTCCTCAGTCCGCCACAACCCTGGCGTCCGCCACCCGGCCGTCCTCCAAGGTAATATACAGATACTCCGGGAATATGGCCCACGGCCGGCCTGCGGCGTAGACCAGCATGGCCCGCACCTCACTGCCGCCGCCGGGGAGCAATCGCTCCTCCATCTGATTGCCCTCCATGTCCGCCCCCAGAAGCTCCTCCACCTCCGCCCGGGTCATGCCCTCCAAGCCGCCGTACTGCTCCAGAAGGCTGTCCACCAGCTTTCCCCGCCGGGAAATATCGGTTTCCGCCCAGCGCTCCGGGGTAAAGCGGCGGTCATACTGCCGCCATCCCAGAAATAAGAGCGCCGCCGCCAGCAGAACGCTGAGTATTTTAAGCCGCTTGCTCCAATTCATGTTGTCTCCTCCTTGTCTGGGACAAACTCCAAAATGTCCCCCGTCTGGCAGTCCAGCGCCGCACAGATGGCCGCCAAGGTGGAGAACCGCACCGCCCGGGCCTTGTTGTTCTTCAAAATGGACAGGTTGGCCATGGTGATGTCCACCTTCTGTGCCAGCTCCCCCAGGGACATCTTCCGCTTTGCCATCATCACGTCCAGGTTTACCACAATCGCCACGCGCCCACCCCCTAAATGGTCAGGTCCTGGTCCTCTTTCAGCTCCGCCGCCTGGCGGAACAGGGCGGACATGACCTGAAAAAGCAGACCGGCCATCAGGAACCCCGCGATAAACAAAGTATTGTAGGTAAAAAAGGGGGCGGCGCTTCGGTCGAACCACAGCCACCAGGCCAGCCGCAGCACCGCCATGCCGGAGATGATCCAGCAGGCCACCGCCGCCCGCTTTAACGCCCTCGCGTTGCGTGTCTGAAAGGGATTGCCCTCCAGAATCGTGTCCAGCACCCGTTTCGCCTGCCAGAGCATGGAAGCGGTGCAGGCCCCGCAAACCCAGAAAAACAAGCTAAGCACACCCACAGGCGCATATTCAAACATACTTCCGAACCCACCCAAGCAGACAGTTCCAACAAAAAGGAACCCTCGCTCACGCAAGGCCCACGCCAACGCCTTCCGCCACTCCGGATCGGCCATTGTGCCCCTGTCAAGCCAAACCACAGCCATTCCAGGCACAAACAGCATACAGACCAGATTGACCGCAAATACGACAAGCACCATAGTCCTTAAAACAGCGGCCAATCTCTGAACAGCAGTCCTTTCCATGGATAATTCCTCCTCTCGGTTGGCCCCATCCTAACACAGGCGAAACTGATTGTCAATATATTTTTATTGTTTTTCGATAAATTATACCCGGGCAAAAGGCCCGCCCTGATGGGCGGGCCCTCCACAGTCAGGCCATATTCGCCAGCTCCAGCAGCAGGGTGGTCATCAGCTCCTTGGGGTCCTGGCCGGTGGATTTCATCGCCAGGTCGGTCTGGGCGCACCGGATGACCGCCTGCCGGCACCAGGGCAGGGGGAGCCGGCGGGCGGCGTTCACCAGCCGGTCCGCCGGATACCGCATCCCCCATAGCTGGGCCACATAGCTGGCCCCCTTCCCCTCCGACAAAGCCAGCCGGGCGGAGTAGAACTGCCTAATCTGCTTGCCAAAGGCCCCCATGATCTCGTAGGGGGTCTTCTGCATCTGATACAGCTCCCCCAGCACGGCGGCCGCCCTGTCATAGTTCTTTTCCCCGATGGCATCGGCAATGCGGAACACCACGGCGCTGAGCTGAGGTGCGGCTACCGCTTCAATGTCCGCCCAGGCGACCTGGGGCCCTCTGGCATAGGCGGCGATCTTCTCGACCTCCTGGCCCAGATTCTGCATCAGGTCGCCGCATAAAAAAATCAGCTCCTCACACAGCCTGGGCTCAATACTTTTCCCCGCCGCCTGAAAGTGGGCCTGGACCCACTTTACCAGCTGCCGCTGGTCCTGGCGGACAAAGTTCACCGCCGTACCATGCTTTTTGACCGCCCCCGCCAGCTTGGTCCGGGCGTCCGGCTTGTACTCGATCAGGTCGTAGAGCAGCACCAGACAGCAGTAATCGGGCAGGTTGGACAGGATGCGGAGGTACTCCTCCCGGTCCTTCTCCCCCGCCTTGAAGATATCGTAGTCGGTGACCAGCACAAAGGTGCGGTCCGCCATCATGGGCAGGCAGTCCAGCGCTTCCTCCAGGGCCCGGGGGGACATATCCCTGGCGCTCAGGTTGTGGCGGTTGAACTCCCCCAGCCCCCCGGTGAGAATGGCCTCCTGGAGGCGGCGCAGGCAGCTGTCCCGCAGGTAAGTCTCCTCCCCGTGGAAGATATAAAGCCGGTCCGGCTCACCGGCGGCCAGGTCCCTTTTCAGCTTTTCATAGCCGGCGGTGTCCGGCTTATTTTTAGGCGGCATGTCAATTCCTCCTCTTTTCCTTTCTCTCCCGCTTTTTCCCGCCGGCATCCCGTTCCTGGACAAACAGAAAATCCTTTACCGGCTCACAGCGGGCGGAAAGCGTCTCCAGATAGAAAATATGCTCCACCCGCATATGGAGCCGGTCGGCGTAGGTGCTGGGAAAATCTGTGGAGCGCTTCCGCCCTCGGGGGCGTCTCGGGGGCAGAAGGGCCAGCTCCACCCGGCAGGCGCGCGGCTCCCGCTCTTTTTTGAATTCCTGAAATATCCGCTCCGGCATCTTATATACCTCATGTATCATTTTTCCGTGCTTGCCTGGAACCTCCAGCAGAAAACGGGAACCTGTAACGGTTCGATACTTCAAATCCTGCGTATACCCGATTTTCCGCAAAACACCCTGGCGGGCCACCAGCTCCCCCCGCAGGATGCGCCGCTGCCGCCCGTGCTCCAGAATGTGGGGGGCGACACAGCCCACAGCCGGAATGGCCATCCAGACCAGGAAGAACCGGATGAGCGGCCCCATATCCCTAGGCAGATAGATCACGCCGATTCCACGGAGCAGGAGCCCAAAGCTGTCTGGCCTTGGGGCGCGGCAGAAGACATAGAGAAATACCGCCACCCAGAATATCAGGACCAGAGCAACAGACAGCAGCCTGTCCAGCGGATGGCTGGCATAGAGCCGGTAGGTCCGGCCTGTGCCCTGAATCGGAGCGTCGGCCCAGTGCCCGAAGAGCCGAAGGCCCTTTAATTTCGGATTCATGCGGTCCCTCCCAACGGTTTTTATGACTCGTTCAGCTGTATCTCTATGGTCCCATACAGGTCGGTGCGGTAGATATCGGCCCCGATTTCCTCCAGGCGGACCAGCGTCTCCCAGCCGGGGTGGCCGTATTTGTTGTCCAGCCCTGCGGAGATGAGGGCCAGGCCGGGATTGGCCGCCTCCAACAGCTCTGGGGTGTTGGAGGTATTGGAGCCGTGGTGGCCCGCCACCAGCACCTCCACCTGGGGCAGGGCCGTTGCCTCCAGCAGGCGCAGCTCCCCCTCCCGCTCCATGTCGCCGGTGATGAGCACGTCCAGCGCCCCGTGGGCCGCCAGAACGGTCAGGCCCAGCTCGTTGGCCGCTCCCTCCGCCAGCATGGGCGGAAGGACGGTAATCGCGTCCCCCCGGGAGAGATAAAACCGGACCTCCTCCCTGACCAGCCGCACCGGGATGCCCCTTTCCCGGGCGGCGGAGATGATTTCCGCCCGGAGGGGGCTGTCCTCCTCCACATCGGGCAGAGCGATTTCCCCCACGTCAATCCGCCGCAGCAGCTGGGGGATGCCGTTGGCGTGGTCGGCGTGGTAGTGGGACACCACCAGCAGGTCTATGCCGCTCTGGCCCAGCCCCTGGAGGTAGTCGGCCGCCACGTTGCCGGGGCCCTCCCGGCTGTCCCCGCCGCAGTCCACAAGGGTGAGATGCTCCCCCGTCCGCACCAGCACGCTCTGGCCCTGGCCCACGTCCAGCACCGCCACCGCCATGTCCCCCATGTAGAAGGCTCCTCTTGTGAGGAACACCGCCAGCGCCAGCCCCGCCGTCCCTGCGGCCAGGGGAATCCACACCGGGCGCCGGCCCTTTGCCCGGACCGACACCAGCAGAAGGGCGTAGAGCAAGACCAGCCACGCCCGGTAGTACACCGACTCCAGGGGCAGCGAAGCCAGGGCTGGCCTGGACAGCAGCTTGATCACCCACTGGAGGTAGCGGGCCAGCGCCGTAAAGGGGACCGCCAGCACCGCCGCCAGGTCTGGCAGGACGATAGCCAGCGTCCCCGTGCCCAGTCCGCCCAGGAAGAGGAATCCAATGGCCCACAGGGTAAGCAGGTTGGACAGGGGCGAAATCAGGGAAACCATCTGGAAATGGACGGCCACCAGGGGAATGGTGAGCACCGAAGCACCCAGAGTGGCGGAGAGGGTGGAGACAACAAAGTAAGGCACCTTCCGCAGCTGTCTCTGCCGCCAGCCGGCCGCCTTGCGCCACTCGTCCATCTTAAATCGGTTCATCAGCCAGTCCTGAATCCGGTCGGACACCAGCAGGATGCCCGCCACCGCCGCGAAGGACAGCTGCAAGCCGATGTGGGCGGCGGAAAAGGGGTTGACCCACAGGAGAAGCAGCAGGGCCAGCGCCAGGGAGGTGGGTCCGTCCCGCTCCCGGTCCAGCAGGGGCGCAAGCTGGAGCATCAAAATCATCACCGCCGCCCGGAGCACCGAGGGGGTGCTGCCCGCAATACCGCAGAACAGCGCCACCCACACAACGGTGAAGAGGGCGGTGGACCGCTTGCCCTGCCCCAGAAAGGAGCTGAGCAGCCTGGACAAAAACGCCAAATGCATTCCGGACACCGCTACCAGATGGCTCAGGCCGGCCCGCTCCAGGGAGGTGGTAAACGCGTCGGTGAGGTTGTCCCGGTTGCCCGTCACCAGGGCCCGGACAAAGCCCGCCACGTCCTCCGGAAAAACGACGTCGATGCCGTTTTTTATGGCTTTGGAAGCCCAGGCTGGGAAATACTGGGGCGCAACCCGGTGGGGGCGCTGAATGTCCAGCCGGCCGTAAGCCTGCGCCCGGAGAAATATCCCCTTGGCAGTATAATAGGTAATTTCCTCTCCGGAAAAGGTGCGGTCCCCCAAGGTGCAGTGGGCGATTGTCTCGATCCGGTCGCCGGGGCGCAGCCCCTCCCCCTGTTCGTCTGTGTACAGAATAGTGGATACCTTCACCCAGCTCTCCGTCTCCGCCTGGACCAGCACCGTACAACCGCCGTACAGCCCCTCCTGGGGCCAGTCAGACACCGTGGCCGTCAGGCGGACGGTCTGGTTGTCCAGGTCTTTCGCGGGCTGAAAGAAAACCGCCATGTAGAGGGCCGTCCACAGAAAGCCCGCCGCCAGGCCGGACAGAATCAGCACCGCCCGTGCCCTCCCACGGCTCTTCCGCCTTACCGCAGCCGCTATAACCACAGCCGCCAGGGCCAGCGCGCCGCCCAGGGGGAGCAGAAGCGCGTCCAGCTTTCCGTAGACCGCCCCAAAAATGGCGGAGGCAAAGGAGAAGGCAAAGGCGGCCAGTATGCGCATGTCCTCTTCCCTCCCCCGTTTTTTTAAAGGTTATCATGTTTGTATGGAAATTGCAAGTGGGGACGCTATTGTCACGATCTGTAGGGGCGGCCTGCGGCCGTCCGTTTGCAATAACATTTTTGTGGGCGGCCACAGGCCGCCCCTACACAAAATCTGCGAAGGAAATGAAAAATCAGGCAAGGGCAGAACCCTTGCCCTACATTCGGAAAACCTCCTGAATTTACGAGACAGACGCGCCCCACTTGCTATTCCCGCAAAAATGTGGTAAAATCATCCCAATTTCCGAAGGGAGCACACCGCCATGACCGATTACTTCCACTTAAATATCGACCGGGACGCCCTGCTGTCCCTGTCCACCCTGGGGCTGGCCCATCTGGGGGACGGGGTGTACGAGGTGATGGTCCGCTCCTGGCTGGTGCTCCACGGCAAGGCCAAGGCCAAGGACCTCCACCGGGCCACCGTGAAATACGTAGCTGCCCCCGCCCAGGCGGAGCGGTTCGAGAAGATTCATCCCCTTCTCACTGAGGAGGAGTCCGACGTCTTCCGCCGGGGCCGGAACACCGCCCCCCACTCCGTCCCCAAGGCGGCCAGCCGGGCCCAGTACCAGACCGCCACCGGCCTGGAGGCCCTTTTCGGCTGGCTGTACCTCCAGGGGCGGACGGAGCGGCTGAATGAACTGTTTTCCGCAATGATGGAGGAATAAGCTATGCCAATTTACAAGCCGGAAGAGTATGACGCCGTTTTAGCGCGAATCAAACAGGGCGTCCGGGAACAGGATATTCCAATGAACCCCGTGCTCTCTGAGGAGCAAGTCCGCTCTTTTGAGCAAAAGCATCAGATTACCCTGCCCGAGGGCTACCGCCGCTTCCTGCTGGAGGTGGGCGGCGGCTGTTATATGTTTGACGATTATCCCTCTTACCAGCTCCTGCCCCTTGAAGCGGACCGGCCGGCGGAGAACTACGCCGCTCCCTTCCCCTTCACCGAGTATGTCATTGAGGGGGACGAGCCCCTCTCCGATGAATTTTGGGAGCAGGTCCAGCGGGGGACGCTGGAGCTCATCGACATCGGCTGCGGCCAGACCTTCCAGCTAATCATCACCGGCCCCTGCCGGGGCGAGGTTTGGAGCCTGTGCGAGATGGGAACCCAGCCCTGCTGCCAGCGCCAGGATTTTCTGGGCTGGTTCGAGCGCTGGCTTACCGACGGAGATAATGTGGACTATTACGCGGAATTTCCCTATTAGAAAATAGTAGGGGCGGCCTGTGGCCGCCCGCAGTCAATCAGCCAGGTCCGCAAAAGCGGGCGGACAATGTCCGCCCTTACAAATGATCCCAAGAGGTGATTTCTATGCCCTTAGACGCGCTGTGCCTGTCGGGCGTAATCCACGAACTGAATACATCTCTGGCCGGGGCCAGGGTGGACAAAATCTACCAGCCCGGCCGGGACGAGGTGGTGCTGGCCCTGCGGACCCAGAGCGTGGGCAACGTGCGGCTGCTGCTGTCGGCCAACCCGGCCCACCCCCGGCTCCACCTCACCACCCTGCCCCTGGAGAACCCAGAGAAGCCCCCCATGTTCTGTATGCTGCTGCGCAAGCACATGTCCGGGGCACGGCTGCTGGAGCTCGTCCAGGCCCCGCTGGAGCGGGTGGCCGCCCTGCGCTTCGAAGCGCTGAACGAGCTGGGGGACCGGGTGGAGCGCAAATTAGTGCTGGAAGCCATCAGCCACAAGACCAACCTCATCCTTCTGGACGGCGAGGGCCGCGTCCTGGACTGCGTCCGCCACACCGGGGGCGACATCACCGCCGGCCGGGTCCTCCAGCCGGGGATGTTCTACCGCCTCCCCCCCAGTGTTGACAAGGAGAACCCCTTGACAGCCAGCCGGAAGAGGCTGGAAGCCCTTCTGTCCGCCGCCCCGGAGGAGTCCCAGGCGGACCGCTGGCTGCTGGACACCTTTGGCGGGCTGTCCCCTCTAATCTGCCGGGAGCTGGTCCACCGGGCCGGGGATGCCACCGACGCACGGCTCAACGCCCTTGGCTCCGAGGGCCGCACCCGGCTGCTGAACGGCCTGGAGGAGCTGCAAGCCGCTGTAAAGGAAAACCGCTTCACCCCAACAATGGTGCTGATGGAGGGGCGGCCCCGGGATTTCACCTTCCTCCCCGTGGGGCAGTACGAGGGGGCCGCGCAGGTGGAGGGCTGGCCCGCCTTCTCCCCCCTGTTGGACGCCTTCTTTGAGCAGCGGGAACGCCAGGACCGGATCAAGCAGAAGGGCCAGGATTTAATCAAATCGGTCACCAACGCCCGGGACCGGGTCAAGCGAAAAATTGCCAACCAGGAGAAGGAGCTGGCCGCCACCAGGGACCGGGACCGCCTCCGCCAGTTGGGGGACATCGTCACCAGCAATTTTTACCAGATGGAGCGGGGCATGGCCCGGCTCCGGGCGGCGGACTTCTATGACCCGGAGGGCAGAGAGGTGGAGATCAAGCTGGACCCCCTCCTCACCCCCCAGCAGAACGCCGCCAAGTACTACAAGGACTACAACCGGGCCAAAAAGGCGGAGGAGATGCT